>CAXCBS010000095.1:0-5614 GCA_963980845.1 uncultured Candidatus Peregrinibacteria bacterium
AAAAACCTTCACAAAATCATTATTGTGCTTTCTTTGCTAGTTCTTTTTGGAATAGGCTTATGGATTTATATTTGCCCATTATGTAATGAGCCTTTGCCTGCCCCAGAGCCTGTTCCAGCCCCAGAGCCTGTTCCAGCCCCCACTCCAGAGTCCGTAAATCAAGGCGGCAGCACCCTCGCCGATCATAATACTTACATTGCTTTTTCTCCGGATTTAGTAGAATTCACCGATGGACAATTAGTGGCAGAATCAGCTTCTGTGCCGGCAGTATTGGTAAATGGAGATGACATTTGGGTGTATTTTGTTGACGCCCTAAAAGCGCATCAAGATGATGGTAATAATTTAGGATACAAATTTTCTAGTGATGGCGGAGAAAATTGGAGCGAGCGAGCCATGATTGAAATTGAAGGATTAGAAGAAGGAATTGAGCCTGTTGATCCAACCTTGGTTTTATTAGAAGACGGCCGTATTAGACTTTATTATTATGATTTCCCTTTAATGGACCGTCATGATGAATCAGAAATTTACGCTGCCATTTCGGAGGATGGTATACACTTTAAAGTAGAGTCAAAAGTTCTCACTTTGGACGGAACTAAGACAGATCCATCTGTCGTGAAATTAGGCGATACATGGTTTATGTATTACGCTGCCGGGTCTTTTGGTGAAAATGGTGGAATCGGACTAGCAACTTCTAAGGATGGCCTTAATTTTCAAGATCAGGGGCAAATTAATTCAACTGAACTCATAAACATTCCTGGCGCCATAATTGTTGATGAAAAAATTAAGCTATACTCTTGCTTATCTGCATCCGGAACATCTGTAGATGGAATAAATTTTGAAACAGACTCCACCCGAATAAGTAAAAATGTTGTGGGTTGCGACCCTTCTCCTAGTCAGTACAAGGATGGGTACATCATGGTATATAAGGACTTCAAAGTAACCCCATAGAAAATCTCTGTGCGCTTCAATTTTTTCGGGAAGATATAATTTGACACCTCTTTCTCCCTGGGTTAAGCTCCCAATCCACCCTGTTTATTTGTTAAACTAAATTAAGTATGGGTGGAGAAAGTTTTGTAGAGTCAGTCGATAGGGTGCTTGAGGGTGCTGGTACATGTAATAAAATAGAAATTAGAGGATTGCCACAGATGGCAGTTGTTGATTATCAGTTTTTGTCTTTTTTAAAAGCAATGACAGGAGGCATTGTAAGCGCAGGCAGTAAAGGTCGGCTAACCACAGCCACCATCACAATGAATCCAGACAACCGCTGGCCTGGGCAAGGGCTCGCTTTGTTTAAGGGGTGGGTTTTAGAGCAACAAGGAGATTATGAAGTCATCCTTACATAAGTAACCCCATCACCGCACCGGCCACCAGCGGCACCAGCACGTTGTCATCAATTTCAACGATAATTTTTAAGTCTAGTGTCTCGACAAACATGGCACACAAGCTACCAATTAGAGCCACGTGAAATGGCACAAAAAAGAACGCTGCCATTGTGGCGGCTCCCACTCCCAGCAGTGCTCCATCCACAGTCTTTTTGGGGTTATAAGGCAATTTTACTTCACCAAAATAGCGACCAAAAATATTTGTAACAGAATCCCCTAGCGCCATTACCGCCAAGGCGGCCATAGCAATATTTCGTTCAAACAACATTACCGAAAGCAGTGCTCCTAGCACCATGAAAAACGAGCCTTTCCCGGGAAACCTTTTTCGATGATGCGGCCGTTCAAAATAGAGAAGTATTGGTTCAATAATCGGCAATTTCATAAATAACGAGAGCAACACCAGAACACCCCCTGAGACCAGGGCGAAAAGCAGCACTCCACTAGTTAAAATCTCCATATAAATCAAAAAAACAATCATTATTCCCATTAAGGCGTGTCCAATCTGACGCCGCACTTCAAATCGATCCTTAAAATGTTGCCCCAGCCAATCCGTAAACCCATATTCTTTTTCTAAAAACCACAAAAAAGATCCAATCGCATATCCAAGCAGTCCTCCGGCCAGTACATCGCTTACATAATGAACTCCCACATAAACCCGCGAAAAAGCCACCAGCCCCGCAAACATAGCCCACATCCACCAGTATCTCCGCAACCTACGTCCCCTAAAAAAGGGCAGCGCCGCAAAAATAAAAGTAGCGTGCATACTTGGGAACGAGAAGCCTCCTTCCTCTTTTAGCGGTAAAATTTCCCACATTTCATATGGCCGCGGAACCTGAAATCCCATTTTAAACAAATAACTTAATTCCAGTGCTGCTAAAAAAGCCAACACCACCAGCACTAGTTGTCGGTGTAGTCGCTCTTCAAACAAGGCCACGCCAAACAGCAGCACCCCAAAAATCAGCCCAAAATCAGTTAAAAACATCATAAACTCATCCAAAAAACCAATTCGATTTTCCGTAACCAAATACAGCAGATCGCGGTCAAAATAAAGTACGGCCACCAGTACAAAAAACCACCCTAGAATCTTCAAATGTTTCATGGACACATGATATCACACCGCGCCCCATTGCCAAAACGGCTTAAAAATGCTAAAATATATAGATTAAAAGCCCTTAATGCGCCTTCGATGGACGTTCAAAGTGCAATTCACATTATCGAAGAAAGCCCCGATTACGACGAGTTTTCTAAGCTAAAAAAAATCTTCAAGGATCGCCTGGAGGAACTCAAGGAAACCGATTTTACGGAGCGCGGAGTTTGTTATTACTATTTGCTACGCATTATTTTGCGTTCTCGTTTAATGTACGAAACCCAAGAATGCCGTGACTATTTTAACGAAATGAACCTGGTTTTCAAAAAACAGCTCAAAAAATATAGAAAAGATCGCCGCAAATTCCCCATCACAGAAATTGAAGACTTTTTCCGCCTTATGGAGCGTTCTTATGGATCGCTTGAAATAATTTTCCGACAAAAAGATTTTGTAGAAGAAGAGCTCCATGCTTATGAGTTCAAAATGCATTATAGACGTGACAAATTTTGGTTCCAAAAACGTTTTTGGGATTGGTTTGAATACAAGTTTCTAGGTGCTACTTCTTTGTATGGAAACAGCTTTATCAGATGGGGATTAACTGCGTTTTTCTTTTCCCTGGTCTTGTCTGGTGTCTATTATTTGATAGATTTTGTCCAGACAGATGAGGCTCTCAAGATTATAGATAGCGGTAGTCACTGGTATGATTATATTTATTTTTCAATCGTCACTTTAACCAGTCTTGGGTTTGGTGATATTATTCCACACACTTTTATTGGGAAGGTTGTAGTCTCGGTTGAAGTGTTTTTCGGATTTATTATGTTGGGTATTTTTATTAGCCTGATTCAGAAAAAGATGTAGAATCTAGGCATGAAGGTTTTTTGCAAAAAACATTGCCCTTTTCTCCTCGCTGGATTTGTTATTGGCGCACTTATTGTCATGCAACTCCGCAGCGATACTGCTTATGTTGGTTCTCATCCCTTAGATGAGTACGAATTACAGCAAGAATTAGTTGCCAGTTTTCAAGCCGACCAGGCCGAATTAGAGGAGCAATTAAGCCTTTTAAGCGTGGAAGTAGAAGCTGCCCAGGCTGCCGCTATAAGTGCTGCTAGTGAGGCGGATAATCTGACTAGCCTCAAGCAACAACTTGGTTTAACAGAGGTGTCCGGACAAGGTGTTGTCATTCAATTAGATGACAAAATTGATGTGTCTAGACAAGATCCTAGCATTGATATTAATGAAATTATTAACGCCGCTGACCTTCGCGATACAATCAATGTTTTAAGACAATTTCCATACGAGGCACTGGCAATAAACGACCAAAGAATTGTCTACACTTCCCCTATTACTAGCGCTGGAAATAATATTTTGGTGAATAATTTCCAAATTTCCGCACCATTTGAAGTAAAAATCCTAACCACAGTGCCCGAATCAGTCATTCAAAAACTAACTGACGAAGGAACTCTGACTAATTTATCTAGTCGTATCGAAACAAGCGAAATTATTTTCAAATTCAAAAAAGAAGAGCTTTTGACTGCTCCTGCCTACATTGGTGGCTATCGCACAAATTACCTAACTACCCACGATGAATAAACGCATCACAATAATTTTGGTGAGTATGATAGTCGGCTTGCTCGTCATCATGCAATTTCGTTCGTACGCGGGCGTGGAGAGCCTTCTTTCGCGTGAAGTTAGCGAGCGCGACATCGTTAGCACCATCTACACGCTAAAAATGGCTAACGAAAGCCTAAAAGACGACATTTCGTCCTTAGAGACGGAACTACAAAAATATTCGGACCAAAGCAAAAACAGTGAAAATATCGCTGCGGAAATCGAAAAAAATGAGATTTTGCTAGGCTACAAGCCAATTTCCGGCCCTGGGCTGCAAATAGAAATTTCCAAAAACATGACAGTCGAAGATTTTGTAGATTTTGTGAACGAATGGTGGGCGCTCGGCGCGGAATCAATTGTTATTGAAAATCAGCGCTTGCTTGAACAGCAAAATAGTTTTTATTATTTGAATGAAGAAATAATCATTGACGGTGAAATTTTGAATCCTCCTCACACATTCAAAATAATTGGTGATCCAGATGTTTTGGAACATTTTTTATTAACCTCCCCTATTCTCGAAGACGCCACCTACCAGAAACTATCTGAAATTACTGCATAAGCAGTAACCACATAACGGGTTGTAGACCTAATAATCCGTAAACCAGGGCAATATAGACGTTTTTGTTGAACCTCTCGCTCTCAAACAAACGCTTAGTTTTTTTAACCTCTAGTTTTGCGGTTTTCATCCCTTCTTTGAATTTTTGATCCATAAGTAACAATCTTTTTCGTTCTTTTTTAAATTCCAGCATTGGAACCATACTTTTAACCTGGGATTCGAGCTGTCCAACCCGGTAATGAGCCCCTTCTAGCCTTTTCGCCTGCTCATCATGTTTTCCCTTAATTTCTTCGTATAGTTGTTGATAAATTTGCGCTGGAGCTAGCGAGTAGTCGTGCTCATGAGAAGACAGCATAACAGGTTCAGATTCCGCCTCAATTGCTCCTTTTACAGTTACTGGAATCTCTTCTACTTCTGAAATTTCCTCTTTTTCAGTAGCTTCACCCATGTAATTATTCTTATAATATTTCTCAAATGAAGGCTCAGAAATCCAAACACTACGCTCGCTTCGTTCCACTTCAAAAACACCTCGGCGAATATAGCGATCCAGTGTCCGGACAGAAATTTTTAGTTTCTTAGCAGCTTCTTTGCGACTGAGCATTTTAGTGGGAGGCATTTTAGAGAGGTTAAAGGCTTTGATTTTGACCAATTGACAGGCTTGGTCATTGTTGATGTTGAGTTCATGACAACACGTTGTCTAGACACGAGTGGACAAGTGAGTAGACAGCTGTCTACTGTTGTCCGGACAGATTTTAACCTGGAAATGACGTATTGTCCGGACAAGTGTCTACTGGTGTCTAGACAGATAATAGGGGTTGTCCGGACAGTTGTCTAGACATGTCCGGACAATGAAATAGCGAAAAAAACAAAATGTTGATTAATCAGATTTTGGGTAGTCAACACTCCCCCGCCTATACAAACGGTGGGGGAGGGCATGAGTAGTTGACAAAATCGCAAAAAAGATTAAAATTAAATCCAATT
>CAXCBS010000096.1:0-5406 GCA_963980845.1 uncultured Candidatus Peregrinibacteria bacterium
AGTAAGCGGAACTTGTTTTGCGGAACTTGGTAATGAAGTTCTTTGTGTTGATATTGATGAGAAAAAAATTCAAGGTCTTAAAAATGGTGAGATCCCAATTTATGAGCCCGGGCTTACGGAATTGGTATTGAGGAATCAACGCGAAGGAAGATTGCATTTTACGACTGATATCAAAGAAGCGGTGGATTTTGCGGAAGTTATCTTTAGTGCCGTGGGTACTCCGCCTGACAAGGATCATAAAGCCGATTTAAGCGCTGTTAAGGCCGTGGCCCGTAGTTTCGGTCAGAATGTGTCTAAGTACACGGTATTTGTAAACAAATCCACGGTTCCCGTGGGGACTAGTGAGCAAATTTCTGAAATTATTAAGGCAGAGTTAATTAGTCGTGGAAAGTCTGAGGATGAGGCGCGTAAATTATATGATGTGGTGGATAATCCAGAGTTTCTGCGTGAGGGGGCGGCTGTGAAAGATTTCTTAAATCCTGATCGTATTGTGGTTGGAGCTCCATCCGAGCCAGCGCGGGAATCTATGCGGCAGTTGTATCGTCCTTTGGTGCGTAATGGGAATCCGCTTATTTTTACTGATGTGCCAAGTGCGGAAATTATTAAGTATGCTTCGAATGCTTTTTTGGCTACTAAGATTTCGTTTATTAATGAAGTGGCTGAGTTTTGTGAAAATGCTGGTGGCAATGTGCGTGAAGTGGCGCGTGGTGTGGGATTGGATGGAAGGATTGGGCCACGGTTCTTGCACGCGGGGATTGGATATGGAGGAAGTTGTTTTCCAAAAGACGTGAAGGCTTTTATTCAAACAGGAGCTGAAAACGGATATAAATTTAAAATTCTCGAAGCTGTAGAAGAGGTTAATTACCTACAAAAAAGTCGGCTTTTTAGTAAAATTACTGATTATTACGGAACTGATTTAAGTGGAAAAACTTTTGCTGTCTGGGGCTTGGCATTTAAGCCACGCACCGATGACATGCGTGAAGCACCTTCGCTTACTATGATTCCTTTGCTGCGTGAGGCTGGGGCTAAGGTTCAGGCTTTTGATCCGGTGGCTATGCCAAATGCACGCGAGATTTTGGGTGAAGATGGTATTACCTACCACCAAACTGCCTTAGAAGCCTTAGACGGCGCCGATAGTGTATTGATTTTCACTGAATGGGACGAGTTTAGGGGAGTTGATTTAGATGAAGTTAAAAAACGTTTAAAAGAACCGCTGATTTTTGATGGTCGTAATATCCACAACTTGGATGATTTAGAAAAATCTGGTTTCACTTATATTGATATTGGACGCAAATTATGACGAAAACCTTAGTTACTGGCGGTGCCGGGTTTATTGGTTCGCACACGAGCCGGGCTCTGCTTAGTCAAGGTGATGAGGTGGTGATTGTGGATAATTTTAATGATTATTATAACCCGGGTATTAAGGAAAAAAATGTTGAAGATTTAGTGGCAAATGGGGCCGAGTTGCATCGGTTGGATATTCGAGATCAAGAGGGCGTAGCCAAGTTAGTTGCGCTTACAAAACCAGATAAAATTGTGCATATTGCGGCGCGCGCCGGGGTGCGTCCTTCGATCCAAGATCCACTTTTGTATGAACAAGTTAATGTGGGGGGCACAGTTAATTTGCTGGAGGCGGCGCGCGCCTCAGAAGTGCCACATTTTGTTTTTGCTTCTAGTTCCTCGGTTTATGGCAACTCTGACAAAATCCCTTTTTCCGAAGATCAACCAGTTGATAATCCTATTAGCCCTTATGCCGCGACCAAGCGTGCTGGAGAAATGTTTTGCGAAAACTACAGTCGTTTATTTGGATTGCAAACAACTTGTCTGCGGTTTTTCACAGTCTATGGTCCCTCTGGCCGCCCGGATATGGCCCCTTATCTTTTCACCAAAGCCATCTCGGCCGGGCGCCCCATCAAGCGCTTTGGCGACGGATCTACGAAACGTGACTACACCTTCATCAGCGATATCGTAGCCGGCGTAGTAGCGGCCACGGAAAATCCTTTCCCATTTGAAATAATCAATCTTGGTAACCACCAAACAGTATCGTTAACCGAATTTATTACCACTATCGAGGACATTCTGGGCAAAAAGGCAGTCATTGAACAGCACCCCAAACAACCTGGTGATGTGGATATGACTTACGCCAATATTGATAAAGCAAAACGCCTCTTAAATTACGACCCCAAAACCAACATCAAGCAGGGGATGAGCAAGTTTATTGAGTGGTATTTAAATGAGGCCCCTAAAGATTAGCCACATACAAATCATAAACATTCATCAGTTCCTCGATCACTTTTTCGCGGAAGTCCATAACTTTTTCAAGTTTCATCATAAGCGTCGCATACTCTTCAGTGGCAAAGTTATAATGCCCGGCAATCACCGCACATAATTCGCGGTCACCTGACGTATGCTTATCTAGCCATTTTTCCCATTTGCGGCTCTCATAGGCGCGTTTTAAGTAGGCAGTGGTATCAATGCCGTGTTCAGCGGCGCAACTAAGCGTTAGCTGTGTTTGAATAACTCCAAACTGCGGTGCCACATTCATGGCATCAATTAGCCCTTGCCGTTCGTGGATTTCTGCAGCACCTAAATAATCGCCATTGTGTTCTTTTAATAAAATTCCATAGCGATCTGCCACGGGCCTGATTTGCTCAATAAAAGACTTATTAAAACTGCCACGTTGGTTAATTTCCTTAGTCAATGAACCTGTTTGGCAGACAAAAAAATCAATTTTAGTATCTTGCGTAAAAAACTCCATTTCGCGTTCAATCCGACTTATATCTTCCAAAAAATCACCTAAATTTTCGTCAGTTCCTACCTCAATATAAGCCTCGGGAGCTTTGTTTTTTACATACAAGATTGCTTCTTTGGCCGCCTTTATTTGCTCTTCATGACTACCCGGATAATGACAAAAATCAATGTGAATAAATTCAAATCCATTTTCTAAATCACTATCAATTGTTTTGTAAGTATCGCTTAAATCATCGCTCTTAAAGCCTGGCCCACAATGGTCGCGACACAGCATAACGCGCGCCTTGGGATATTTCTCACGCATTTGCGTTACAAACTCCGCATACTGCTTGGTATTCCAGTTATTTACATAACCTTTGTCCCAATCAATTTGGTTTTGGGAAGCAATAAGCATGAGCGGCTTGCCGCGCTGCTCGGAATAACGAAACACGGCTTCGATCACTTCGGAGCTCATCGGCCCAACCCCTAATTTGCCAAAACTGGTCATGATTTAAATTTTTCAAGAACGTGCAAGCAAGCTTCCAAAACCGCACCTTCTCCGGCCGCGTGCTGTGTTACATAATCAGCCTTTTCTTTGGCTAAATAAAAACCATTTTGTGGCGCAATGCTATAACCAACGTGCTTAAAAATTTCCGCGTCATGCAGACCGTCGCCCATGTAAATAGTTTTTTCTAAATCAAAGTTTTCGCGCATCCATTCTAAACGATCCTTCTCTGTTACAAGCTCTAACGGTAACCCCATATCACCAACAATTCTTTTTTCTGTAATCGGAAATCCCCGCTTATCTGCTGTAATAATTTGAATCTCAAAATGCGGTTTTATTTTTTTAATTCCATCATGATCGTGCGGTCCAAAAATCTTCCCTAATTTACCTTCGGCCGTATAAATAAATTGGCCCGTAGTAAAAACTCCATCCACATCAAATACAAAAAATTCTAAACTTTTTTCTGGCGTTGTAGTTCTCTCCATAAATTTAGTTTACCAAAATAAAACAAGAAAATATTAAACGGATAGTGATGCAGAGGCGACATATTTAGCCAAATAAGAGCCGTTAGTAGCTGCACTTTATCAATATCATAACCATTCTGTTTGAGATACCGACGATAAGCCGCCTGGCATTGCACTAGGTTCTCGCGACGCAAAATATCGCAGTGCACCTTGCCCTGCTTAAATTCAATCGTAAACAAGTCCTTGTACACAATATCGTGGCTCACCACTAGGTTGTGGTTGAGTTTCGCTAAATCGTAATACATATCCCCACTTTCCAGATGTCCACCAAAATCTTGACGCCAATCTAGCAGGCAAAACCCGTCTTTAGTCTTAACAATATTATCCAAAATAAAATCACCGTGAAACTGGCTTGGTTCACCCTCACTCAACCAGTCAAAATCAATTTTTTCAAGCATCTCTTTGATCGGCGGCACAGTTTCACCATTAATCACGTCTTCTTGGTCTTTGGTGTTAGTTGACTCCAAAAAGTCATTAATTCGGGCCACAGTTTTATCGTAATAAAACTTGTGACACAACTCTTTAAACTCTTCTTTGGAAGCACTATTGTTTGGCAGCCATAAATGTTCCTTGGCCCAATTCAGTAATTCTTCAAAAGTTGTTGGCGTAGCCACGCGAGAGAAAAGATCTCCATTAGCATAGGTGTAGCGGTAAAAATGATCAGTTGTTTCTTCAATGTCTGGGACCAACCCCTTTAGCATCTTAGCCCGCGTAATTCGGTTTTGCGCCACCTCCTTTTCTGAGAAAAATTTAAGCGCAAAATCATCAAACAAAAACAGTGTCTCTTTTAGTTTATCAAGATTATCAAAATGGTCATGAATATCACGACGAGTACGGTTAAGTCCCTCAATATTCCCAGTATCATGCCAGGTTCGGAAAGGAACCACCTTAAATTTAGAGTCTTCTTTGAGCATGGTGTTTACAACCTGGCAATCATTGGTTGACGAATCCATTGGATTTTCTTGAACAATCTTTTTTAAGTGATCCCAAAACTTTTCATAATCATTAATTCCTACCAATCCAATATGCAAATAATCGTAGTGGCTAGCTCCTTTGGGCTTGATGTATTGCACGTGGTTATCCACTGCAGTTAGCGAGGAGTAACTAGCTGAATCCTCCCCACGACAAACCCCGTTCCAGTTTTGAGTTGGTTCCGGAATATCGCCCTCAATAATCGTGTCACAACACTGAAAAATAAATGGACATTGTAAATGATCGCTGGCGTTTAACATCGAGAGTCCCAAGCTAAAAGCATGTCCCTCTGGCGGAGTGTCTGGTTCCATTACAAACGTAAACTTACGATTTGGATAAGCCAGCTCAAGGCAGTCTTTAACTTGTTCACCCAAATAGCGTAACGTAATCACAATTTCCACATCTTCTGGGTAAGCCTCAATAATATAAGAAATCGCCGGCTTTTTACCAACACGTACCAACGATTTATTGATGTACTTGGTTATTTCCCCTAGGCGCTGTCCTAGACCTGAGGCGGTAATTAGAACTTTATAAGACATAATTTAAGAACGGTTATAATCATCTTCAAGACGAACCACATCATCTAATTCCGAAGTGGAACATTCCAAGTATAGCGCATCTTCGTTTTCCGCGCGCATGCGGTGTTCTACAAAAGGTTCAATGGTCATGGTTTCT
>CAXCBS010000097.1:0-5404 GCA_963980845.1 uncultured Candidatus Peregrinibacteria bacterium
GTCATTGCGTGATTTAGGAGACGCTCTGCAAGTGGAGGAAAATGGAGTCACGCATGATGAAAATGCGTTTATTAAGGCGCGGGCTTTTTTTAAACAAACTGCCCATATGACACTCGGAGAAGATTCGGGACTAGAAGTAGATGCTCTGAAAGGGGAATTAGGACTGTATACGCGGCGTTTTGGAGCTGGGGAGAAAGCAAGTGATGAGGAGTGGCTAAAAGTTTTTTTGGAGCGTATGAGCGAATTTCCAGACGAAAAAAGAGGCGCGCGGTTTGTTTGTAGTGCTGCCCTTATTTTAGAAAATGGGGAGGAGCATTTATTTCATGGTGTGGCCGAGGGCGTGATTACACATGCGCCCGAGGCTAAGATTTTGCCTGGATTGCCTTTAAGTTCAGTTTTTAAGCCAAAGGGTTATGATCGAGTTTATGCGGCGCTTACTAAAAACGAAAAGGCTGAAATTAGCCATCGTGGACTGGCTATTGGAAAAGTAAGAGAGTTTTTAATTACTCAGTAACTTCTTCTTCGGTTGGTTCGGCAAAAGGTGCTTCTTCGGTGTCGCCAGGTTCAATTTCCTCTAGTGGATCGCCATAAGCTCCGTATGGTTCAATGATTACAAGGATTTTAGATCCAGAATCAGAATCGCTTACCGTGTAGTTAATTAAATCGCCGGCTTCGTTAGTAAAATTGCGAATAGAGTTAGAGTCAGCATCAAGGACCCAGCCATTTTCAATCATGGCCATTTCTAGAAAAGTGAAGACCTCTGCTTTTGTAAGAGAGTTGTTGTAGTGATGGTTTTCAACTGGCCCGGAAATAACAGTGCGATCCCAAGTGGCAGAATCTGGCAAAGCTACAGATAGCCAGCCTTCGATTGGTCCTTCGTAAGCGAATTCAGGCCCCGTTGGTCCACAAGCAGTTAAAGATAAGGCAAGAATTGAGATGGACATCAGGGTCGCGAGTAATTTTTTCATGATTTTTAGGTTAAATTTGAAAGGTTTTTGGGCGCATCGAAAAATAGCACTTTTGGTGTTGGATGGCAATAGGTTGCTTACTCAACCTCCACCGCAATGCTAGCTCCAGTGCGATAACCTAGGTCATCATAAGCATAGGCGGAAATAGTGTATTGGCGGCCAGAGGAGGCGTTAGTTGCGGCGCGGACTTGGCCAGTATAAGGAGCGGAGACAGCCGTGTATTGCAAGGTCCCGTCTAAATAGAATTCAACTTTATCAAGGCCGTTTAGGGCTTCAACTTCAATTTCTACGGTGTTTTGGCCACGCTCAATTAAGCTATAAGTGCCAGGTGATGTAATTATAATTTCTGGTTGTTTGGCCCAGGTTGAGGCGGTGTGTTCGTCGTCTAGGTCAGTTGGTTCTAGGAAAGCATCCATTTCGCCTTCATCGATTTTTTCTTGGACCCAAGCGTCGATGCCGGCCTGCCAGTAAGTGTAGTCTGGGATAATGGCAGTATGTTGTTGGAATTCTTGTTCTTCGAGCGACCAAGAGGGAGAGTATTCAGTGGCAACTAGGCCAGAGAATCCATCTACAACTGCGGTGGCCCAAAGGCCGTCTACTTCTGTTGGTATGTTGAAGCTGGCAAATTTTTCAGTAATAATCATGTCTTCAGGCGTGTAGGCAGAGGGGAGTTTTCCGCTAGATTTAGTGACTTCAATTTCAGTGATGCCCGTGGGGCGAGTGAAAGATTCTGGAGTTAAGTCAGAAAGAGCATTGGTCATGTAATCATTCCAAATAGTGCCGGCTGTGTCATAGCCATTGGCTGTGTATGACATTGGAGCGCCGTCGGCATTACCAACCCACACACCAGTGGCTAGCTTGTTGCTGTAACCAAGCGTAAGAGCGTTGTTAGGAGCGTTTTCACCGTATTCATCCTTGGTGTTAGAGGTGCCGGTCTTAGCAGCTACATAATGTCCGCTAACGCGTAGGCGAGAGCCTAGATTAATTTCGGAATCAGATAAAACGTCAGTAATTAAATAAGCAACTTGTGGATCAAGAACTTCTTCACCAACTTGGTCTTCCCATTTTTCTAGAATTTCACCGTCGCGGTTTTCAATTTTGAGAATTGGAGAAAGTTCTTGTTTAACACCGCTATTGGCAAACACGCCATAAGCACCAACTAAATCAAGCAAACGAACTTCGCCGCTACCAAGGGCCAGTGGCCAGCCATAACCAATAGAGTCATCTAATTCAATTCCAAATCCTTCCATAAAAGGAATAATGTCGGTTTCTTGGCCGGCTAAAAAGTAAGATTTAATAGCTGGAATATTGCGGGAATAAGCAAGTGCCTCGCGAATACGGATTGGACCTTGGAATTCTCCGTCATAATTTTGAGGCCATTCGCCGGGGCCAAATTGAGTTTCAACATCATACATAACAGTGGCCGGAGCGTAACCATTTAAAAACGCCAGGGCGTAAACAAATGGTTTAAATGAAGATCCAGGCTGACGGTAACGCGTGGCAATATTTACGTTGCCATCAATTTCTTCGTCAAAATAATCAGCGGAACCAACCATGGCTAAAATTTGCCCGGTCTGTGGATGAACAGAGACCAAGCTAGCATTGTGGGCATCAAATTGACTGGAGTTGCGATCGCGATAAGTTTCAACAGCTTCTTCGGCGTATTCTTGCATAACAGGATCAAGCGTGGTGTAGACCTGAAGTCCGCCCTGCTCAACCACGTCTTTGCCGTATTTGTCTTCGATTAACTCTTTTACATAGAGTACAAAATGCGGAGCTTCGATGTTTTCACGGTAAGAGGTGAATTCAATATCCCAAGATTCTTCGAGAGCTGTTTCTTCTTGGTCTTCGGTAATCATCCCTTGGTCTTCCATGGCGGCCAGCACAATGTCGACTCGGCCTGGTAGATACAGTGTTTCTTCGTTTACTAGATCAATATTTGTGCCAATTAAACCAAGTACATATTCGTCGTAATTTAAATCTTCAATATCGGAAATGTTGCGATCTTGGAGCTGGGTGTCAGTGAATTCAACGGTTAAGTAAGAATTGCGGTTACTGCCATAAGGAGAGTAACGAGTAGGAGCTTTTGGCAGGGAGGCCATGATAGCGCTTTCGGTGAGAGTTAAGTCGTAAGCCTCTTTGTCAAAATAAGTCTTGGCAGCTAATTCAGCGCCGTAAGCATTATTTCCGTAAGGAATTTCGTTTAAGTAAAGTTCTAGAATTTCATCTTTATCAAATCGAGATTCAACGCGAATAGCGAGAATAAGTTCTTGTAGTTTTCGGATATAGGTTTGTTCAGGGGATAGGAAAATATTTTTCACTAATTGTTGAGTGATAGTGGAACATCCGCGACGAATTCCAAGCCCAAATAATTCATGGGCCACAGCTTTTACATAACAAGGTAAATCAAAACCATAGTGTTCGTAATATTCGTCATCTTCAACGGCGACAGTGGCGTCCTTAAGATAAGTAGAAATGTTTTCAATTGGGACTATTTCACGGTTTTCTTCGCCATGTACGGCATACAAAATATTGCCTTCGCGGTCCATAATAAGAGTAGATTCAGCTTGCAAAAGGTCTTCGCCAGAGCCAACGTCAGGTAAGCCACGACTAAAAACTAAGACAAGCAGAATTGTTAATACAAACCCGCTAACAATAGCGATGCCAGAGGCAACAGCGATCCATTTAAGCCATCTTTTCCACCAGGGAAGCATGGGGTGTGGACGAAATTTGCGATAGAGTTTGTAGAAAAAGTTCAAGAAAGTTTTGTTAGCTAACGAGACTCTTATACCAGATTTTGAAGGAAAGTTTAAGAGAAGGAGGGTGATTATTTTTCTCAACTGGAAGGAACCTTTTTTGATACATGATCAAAAAAGAACCCTTCTCCCTGTCGGGGGACGTTTTTGAAAAACACCCACCTTCCTCCTCTTCTCTCATTTTAAATTCTGGTATAAACTTAGGTTTGTTAATAATTAAAACTTTTATTTTATGGCCCTTACAATTCAACAGATATATGATCTTGTGATTGCGACTGGGAGGCAAAATGACCCACGCACCAAAAAAGAGATCGACTTACAATTAAAAGATGCAAAAGCGGAATACAAAAAATTGGATAAAAAGAAAAAGCAGATTTTTGATAAGGATAAAATGGTGAATCCATACGCTGACTCACGAGTTTTGCATGGAAAAATGAGCACCAAGGTGAAGACTATTTTTGCGGGCATTGATGCTGAAGTGCAGGAAATTTTGTTAGTAAATGAGTTACGTCGACAAGGTAAAAAAATCGATCTTTTGTTTACGCATCATCCAGAGGGATTGGCTTTGATGGACTTAACAAAAGTTATGCCTTTGCAGGAAACAGTAATGGAGGCGCTTGGAGTTCCTATTAATGTGGTGGAGAAATTACTTGAATCACGTGCTAAGAAAATTGATCGAGCTTTGCATGCTGATAATTTTAATCGGGTGGCAGATGCGGCTAGGTTACTTGATGTTCCTTTTATGAATTGTCATACGCCGGCTGATAATTGTGTGCATAAGTATTTGGAAAAATTTATAAAAGAAAAACGTACAAAAATGCGTTATTTGAAAGACCTAACAGAAGCGCTATTGGATATCCCGGAATTTATTGAGGGAGCTAAGAAAAATTCAGCGCCAGTGATTGTTTCTGGTGCGCCAACGTCTAAGTTAGGCAAAGTGGCGGTGACTGGAATGACTGGCGGCACCTCTGGAAATGAGGATATTTATGAAGCTCTTAGCAAGGCGGGTGTTAGTACAATTTTGGCCATGCACATGAGTGAAGCGCATCGTGAAAAAGCGGAAAAGCAGCACATAAATATTATTGTGACCGGGCATATGTCGAGTGATAGCCTGGGAATGAATTTGATTTTAGATAAGTTTGAGAAAAAAGGTGTGAAAATTATTTCTGGTGGTGGCCTTTTGCGAATTAAGCGTTAGCTCAAACTCCAGGTAAGAGTTGTTCGATAGACTCCAGCGCTAGTTTGACCTGGAACGGTTAAGCGGAATTCGGGTGAAGCTCCACATTGCATAACACGAGCACGAAGAGTTATGTCGCGATACATCCAAACCGCGGCACCACTCATTGTTGCAAGAGTGCTGCGAGCACTGCCAAGTGTACATTTAACACTATCCCCTAGGTTTCCAGGGTTAATTCCAGAGTGTCCTTTAACTTCAAATTGTCCAACATCAATGGTTTGGCCAGAGTCAACATCTAGAAACTGAGTGTTAACAACTGTGAGGGCGTAAGAAGAAAGACGTTGGCCACGCATGTCACTGTATTTAAGAGAGTCCGCAGCAGTGTTAATGTCTACAGATTGGCTAGTTAAGCTAACGTTAACTTGGCTAAACGAAGAAGCGCCAGGAACTTGATCAATACTTAAAGATCCAGCGTTAATTTGTTGGTCCATAGTGGTGACAGT
>CAXCBS010000098.1:0-5317 GCA_963980845.1 uncultured Candidatus Peregrinibacteria bacterium
CCCATTTACAATTCGGCGGTCTTTATCGGCCCAGACGGTGAAATATTACACACTCACCACAAATCTCTCCTTCCGACTTACAATGTGTTCCACGAGGACCGGCATTTTGCAGAAGGCTCAGCGGAAGACATGGAAGTCACTACATTAAGGACTGGCGTTCCATGTGGGGTGACGATTTGTGAGGAAGTCTGGGCCGATAATAGCTTCTGGCCAGAGTCAGAATACGCCACAGACCCAGTCGAAATCCTAACTAACAAGGGAGCCAAAGTAATTATAAACCTTTCCGCCTCACCTTATAACCTTGGAAAACCTGGCACTCGCGATGAAATGCTGCGTCACATGGCGCAAGAACGAAACGCTACAATTATTTACGCCAATCAAGTCGGAGCTAACACCGAACTGATTTTTGATGGAAATTCAATGGTGGTTTCACCCTCTGGGGATGTTGTGGCCCGTGGGGCTACCTGGGAGGAAGACTTAGTTTTCGTAGATATTGATGAGAATGGCGTACCAGTACAAACCGAACATATTGAACGCAGCTGGGCACCAGAATACAAAGGCGACGTTGACCCAAAAACCCTAGACCAAATGGCTCCCGAGGCGCTAGACGCTCTAACTTTGGGCGTTCGTGATTACTGCCGCAAGTGCGGTTTCACAAAAGCTGTGCTTGGCTTATCTGGTGGAATTGATTCTGCTGTAACCCTAGCTGTTGCGGTCCGCGCCTTAGGTGCTGAAAATGTAACCGCAGTTGGGATGCCAAGCAAGTTTTCTTCTGAAGGCTCAGTAACTGAGGCGGATTTTTTGGCACGCAAGTTAGACGTGGAATTCCGTGTAAACCCAATTGAAGACATTGTCGATGCTCTTCGTGACCAAATTGGTCGCGTTAACGATGTGGCTGATGAAAACTTACAAGCTCGCTCTCGCGGCACTCTTTTGATGGGTATTTCAAATCGTGAAAATCACATACTTCTAACGACTGGGAACAAATCTGAACTAGCGGTTGGATACTGCACTCTTTATGGAGACATGAACGGTGGCCTGGCCGTAATTTCAGACTGCCCTAAGCAACTGGTGTATGCCATGGCTCGCGCTATAAACGCCGAAGAAGAAATCATCCCATGGAACACAATCAACAAACCGGCTAGCGCTGAATTGGCCCCAGACCAAAAAGATTCAGACAGTCTCCCCCCATATGAAATCTTAGATCGAATTGTTCACGAATGGGTGGTTAATGAACGAACTTTTAGTGAAATTTCAGCAATGAATTTAGGTATTCAAGAAGAAACCTTGAAATGGATTCTACGCAAAATCGACATCACTGAATTCAAACGTCGCCAAGCTGCTCCAGGGTTACGAGTTACCGGAAAATCTTTTGGCAAACATGACCGTTGGTTCCCTATTGCGGGACAAGTGCGAGTCTAAAAATTAACCCCTAATAATCATGGAAAATCTAACACCTGAAATAGTCTCAACAGAATGTGGCAAAGGACTCCGCGATTTAATCATTGAGCATTTACCCCCAGAGGTTTTAGCCAGAATTAATTCAGCTGGATTGCAAACACAATTAGCAGAGGAAATAGCAGCCTCTATCAATAATGCTCGCCACCGTTTGACAGGATTTTATATCGGCCGATTTCAACCTTTTCATAATGGTCATCTTTTAACAATTCAAAAAGCGCTTGAAGAATGTGATGAACTTATTATTGGACTAGGAAGCCCATACAAAAGCCACTCAGAACGTCATCCTTTTACAGCCGAAGAGCGAATGGAAATGGTTCGACTAGCGCTAGAAGAGGCAGATATTTCGCGCGATCAATATCAAATTGTTCCGATCCCAGATATTAATCGTCCGAACTTATGGGCAAAACACGTAACCTCGATTACACCACGTTTTGGTAGCGTTTATTCCGGTTCAGCTTACGTGGCGCAACTATTTAAAGAAGAGGGTGGATTTAAGGTAAATCAACTACCACTTTTAGAAGAAGGCGATGAACCAGTAAGTGCAACACGAATTCGAAAGGCAATGATTGAGGGCAAGGGATGGGAACACATGGTTTCAGACGCTGTAGCCGCAGTAATCAAAAAAATTGGTGGAGAAGAAAGATTACGCGCGATTTTAGATAACTAACAACTCCCCTTTTGGGGATTATTTTTTTTAACCCACTTAACATGACAGAACGACAACCCCCTGTGATTTCAGAAGAAATCGCCGAAGGAAGATTGCAGCTAACACCACTACCTACCGGATGTTTGTTTGTGCAAGAACATGCGCGAGGAAGGTTAGAGACTCTATCTATTGGTGACTATGGCAAGGCCTCAAATGTAACTGCCAGGTTTCTAGGATTAAATGATGAAGTTGAAGGTGTACCTAACGGCCAATGCAAGCCCCTTTCTGAAAAATGGGTAATGACGTTAAGTACTCAATACGGATGTCCTATGGAATGCACATTTTGTGATGTCCCCAATATTGAATTTAAGGGAAATGCGACTATTGAGGATCTCCGTCGGCAGTTTAATACCGCCGTTCTTTTATTCTCAGAACAAGTTTCCTACACCGACAGACTAAACCTTCATTTTGCAAGAATGGGAGAACCGGCTTTTAATCCTAATGTGCTTGATTTTGCACGTGAATTATATGAATCAAAAGCCCAAATTCAGGAACAACTTGGCTTACGCACCGAAGTGATTCACCCTGTTTTCACAACCTCTTTGCCTGCTCGTTTGAAACCACTTGAAGGAAGAGTACTAGACTGGTGCGACATTAAAAATGACGTTTATAATGGTCAGGCTGGCTTGCAATTATCAATAAATAGCACTGATGATGCCGAAAGAGATGCCATGTTTAAGGGTCGATCTCTTTCCCTAAGAGAAATCTCTGACCTAGCTAGAAAAATGCCTCCTCCAATTGGAAGAAAATATTGCCTAAATTTTGCCTTAGCAAGTGACTTCACGGTTGATGCGAACTATCTAGCCAAACTTTTTGACCCTGCTCATTTCATGGTTAAAATCACCCCTATTCATAATAGTAATGCCTGCCGCGCAAACGGCATAGAAACTGTGGATGGGTATTCAAGTTTTGCTCCATACAGACAGGTCGAACAAGAACTAAGAAACAAGGGGTTTGACGTGCTTGTATTTGTCCCATCCGATCATGAAGAAGAAGGGCTCGTAACTTGTGGAAATTCTGTTTTGGGAGGAGGAGTCTCCACTCTTTCTACCGACATAATAAATATTGCCGGGCTTAAACCTGATGAATTGAGCTGGGCTAAAAACAGTAGTTGCTAATCCAACACGCGCGTGGCACTCCGCCGGTGGTCTCTCACGATTCTGCCGGCTTTGTCTAATTCGAGGAAGTTTATTACAAGTTTAACTAACCCTTGACACAATTTGTTTTTTTGTTTATATTGAGCGCCTTTTTTGTATCCACCCAATACAATGCCACCTGCAAATTCCCCTTCGGAAGAAGGGCCAGAAATGCGTCAAGAATTCAAACAGCTTTTTGAAAGAGCGTCTGACGCCCAAGTTGTCATGCGTCGCAAGGGCGACCAGAATGTTTATGTTGAACGCCAAAAGGGCGGGAGTTTTAATGTTTATGTTGATCCTGATTATTTAAGTACAGACAATTTTGACGTGGCTATGGCCAGTGCTTTGGAACAAATCGAAATAACAAACATGCGGGCTGGTGCGCAGGGTGACCCCGAGTCAGATCGAAATTTAAAACAAATGAAAAAGCTTTCTAATAAGCCTGCTCATCGCCTTTTTTATCAAACTATTTTTAGACGAATTGGATTCCGAAAGGCCTCACTTAAGGCTCCTATTTTTAGGCATCGCATGGTAGAAATGGGCAAAAAAGCCCAACAAGAATTGCCGGTTACTCCTGGCAACACCCCTCTTCATATTCAGTTTTTGCTAGGACTAATGGAATGCACTGAAGGGCTAGACCCCCGTATTACGGGTATTATCAGTAGTTTAAATGAACCATTAGGAAAAATTAACAATTCTGACATTGACCCAACGGAGCAGTTAAAGACAATTCAAAATTCTATTCTGCCAGTTTTTGAAAATCTTTTAGCAGTTGATAAGAAAAAATGGAAAAAGGAAAAAAATGTAGAAGATGAACAAAAGAAAACTGGAGATAAAATTGATGAAACTATTGAGCCACCAGACCCAGAGCCAGAGCCTGATCCAGACAAGACTCCTACTCAAGTAGATCCCCCACCACCACCGCCAGAAGGTGAAGGTGGTGAAGATGAAGGCCCGGATGACTCCGGACATCATGACCCTAATGATAATGCCGCTCCACAAGAAAATCCCGGAGAAGATGGCTGGCGCTTGGAAGTCACCCCTCCAATGAAAGGAAATTATTCTTCTAAACGTCTTAACAAATTTAACTCAACTCTCAAAAGATGGGAACGTGATAGAGCTTACACTGCCTATACTAAAAATGTTCCTTTTGGAGGCAAAAAACACACTATCAAAGGGTCGTTTGGAAGCGGCATGAAACCGGTCCCAATGCCGGCTGGCTATGTTCTCGACATTGATTCGCTAAATGTTTTGGAAGGCGATCGACCTGTAATTGCGCGTGATGAAAATGGTAATTTTTTCTTTAAAGTTGATAAGAAATGCACTTTTGAAATTGATTTTTACAAGCAAAAAGCGCCTCTTAATACTCCTCCAACCACAGAGGATAATGAGCAGGTTTATAATGCCACCCTTTCTGCAGAAACAGAGGGAATTTTGAAACAACTACAAGGAGGCAATGCCACGGCTATGGCTAAGGCGGCTTGCGCCTACATTCACAAAAAACATAGCTATCCGCCGTTTTATAAAGATATTAAAGCTCTAGATGCTCATCAGAAAAAACTAGCAAATTCAGCCCAAAACGGTGATCACTATTTCCAAATTCTGGACTCTGAAAAACATTTAGAATGTTACTCAGCCAATACCTTAATGGTGGCAATGCTTAGAAAACTTGGTGTGCCGTCCCGCCTCTGCGCTGGACACAAAGTTGACGCTCTAGACGAAAACGGCAACACCAGCCTACACGCTGGCAACGGCCATGCTTGGACAGAATTCTGGGATGGACAACGCTGGGCCCCAATTGATGCTACGCCCACAGTCGACCCTGATGAAAAACAGGATGACGATGATGATGATGATGATGAAAAAGACCCTCAAGATAACGGACCAATTGATGATGCTGATGATGGTGAGGTAAAGCCAGATCCAGGCGATGATGGCGATCCGGGAGATGATGGCGATCCGGGAGATGATGGCGATCCGGGAGACGATGGCGATCCGGGAGACGATGGTGATC
>CAXCBS010000099.1:0-5316 GCA_963980845.1 uncultured Candidatus Peregrinibacteria bacterium
TTTTGTGAAGGTTTTTCATATATTTATTAGTTAATTTATTCCCACTCAATGGTGCCCGGAGGCTTGTTGGTGATGTCATAAAAGACAGTGGACACGCCCCCTAGGGCCAGAATTTGATCGGTCATTCCGTGCACAATAGGCCATTCAATTTCCGTAAAATTCGCGGTCATGGCTTCTTCGGAGGAGACTGGACGGAGCACAACAGACTCGCCAGCGTGGTCATTAATAGAGAGCGGCAAGAGCACAACTGGGAACTGCCAAATCACGCGGAGCAAGTCGGCCTCGGTAATAGATTTTTGGACAATAGCGTCAGCTTCGCGGAGAAGGTCTAGACGATCTCGAGTTGAAAACTTGGGAGTCACTTGAGTGCTTTGAATGGCTTCGTCACGGAGGTGATAAAGGACGCGGTTTATTTCTAGGAACTGGTTGGTGAGTTGCGGAGAAATGGCTTCTAGCTGCGCCCAAGTGGCCTGTCCAGACAAGACGACAGGGTGTCTATATGACCGGACATCGCCCTGTACACCGACAGATTTTAGCGGCAAGACAGCGGCGGTTAAGTTGAGATTTTTGGAAGCTAGGAACTCATTTATTTGAGATTCTAATTCGGGAGTATTTTCAGCAGGGGAGGCGGCTGGAGCGCACAAACAACGAACGCCTAATCCAGGCCCTGGGAAAGGATGGCGCCAGACCATGCTGGATTCTAAGCCAAGCTTTTCGCCCACGGCGCGGACCTCGTCTTTGTAGAGTTCTTTGATTGGTTCGATTATTTTTCCTTGGCGAATCAGCTCTTCAATTTGTGGCACGCGGTTGTGATGGGTTTTGATTTTATCAGCATGTTCAGTCCCACCGCTTTCGATAGTGTCTGGATAAATTGTGCCTTGGCCAAGTAGCCATTCATCGGGATTTAAATTTAGTTCGGCTGCTACTTTGCGTTGAACGTCGAGGAATTTGTCGCCGATTATTTTTCTTTTTTCTTCGGGCTCGTAAACACCCTCTAATGCGGAAAGGAATTCTTCTTCGCCTTGGTAAACATGAAGGTTAGTAACGCCTAATTTTTCTAGTGAGGCTTTGACTTGGGCTCCTTCGTTTTTTCGCATTAAACCATGGTCTACGAATAGGCCGTAAACACGGTCAGCGCCAAGAGCTTTTTCAAGCAACATAAAAGCCACGGTGGAATCTACTCCACCGCTGATTAGTAAGAAAACGTTTTGGTCGCCGGCTTGGTTTTTGATGCGGCCAAGTTCTTGTTCAATAAATTGGTCTAAACTCCACTCGCGTTTTAAGTCGCATTGGTTTAAATAGTTATCAAGGATTTTCATACCGTTTGGAGTATGAGTAACTTCTAAGTGAAATTGAACACTCCAACGTTTATTGCCGTAATCAATAGCAGCGTTCTGGCAATCGGTGGTGGATCCGATAAGAGTGGCTCCTTCGGGAATTTGCGTAACTTCATCAAAATGGCTCATCCAGACTTGCTCGGTTTCGTTGATGCCTTCGAAAAGCGGGTTTGTGGTGGTGGTTAAAGCTGCTTTGCCGTATTCGCCTTTTTCACCGGATTCAACTTTGCCGCCGAGTTCGTGAGTAAGAACTTGATGTCCGTAACAGATACCAAGGACGGGGAGTCCCATGTGCAGAATTTCAGGATTACAAGAAAGACCACCTTCGGCGTGAACGCTTTGGGGCCCACCAGATAAGATAAGTCCTTTGTATTGCTTGAGTTCGTCAGGGCTGGCATTAGCTGGGAGAATTTCGGAATAAACACCAAGGCGACGGACGCGGTTAGCAATTAAATGTGCATACTGACCTCCATAGTCGAGGACGGCGATTTTGTCCATAAAGATTTGAGATTTTTATAATGTGGGTAAAGTGTAGCGTTTTTATTTAAAAATTTGAAGGTTGACATGCTTGCTTTTCTGCTTGTAAAGTGGCCTCCACACTATTCCACCCTAACCATCCTAGCCATGCCACCCTTATTACATAATTTATCTGAAAGAGCTGAGGTAATTGCTGCTCTCCCAACCCCTGGACTTGTTCTAATTAATGATATTGGAGAGGATGAATTTAGCTTTACTGATTTTCAAAGAAGAGTTGCCTGTATTTTTTCTGGAGACAAACAATGCCCTTTTGCGCTAAAGGACTTTTCTCCCGGGGCGCTTGCTACAGTTATAGATGCAGATTTTGATCGTGAGATTCAAGCCACTAATTATTGTGGAGTGCGCTTTGAAAACGAGGATCCTATTGGAATGGAGAGAATTAGAGAAGAAACAGCAAAACTTCCTCCTTTCAAATCTTTTCGCCGTCTTGATTTGACTGATATTGCGCCTGTTATAGATTCAATTCATGCTGGAAGTCTTTCTTTTGAAACAGCGTGTAAAGCTTGTCAGGTGTTAACTTATGATGATTACTTAGCGGCACGAGTAATGGCTGAAGGCAGCAGAAGGATACAAGCTGTCCAAAAAACCCCTGTTCGTCATGGGGTGCCACACGAAATATGGAAGCTTGCAGAAGAGCTGGACAGACGCGCAGATGAAGCTGGAGCAACTGACCTAGTTGGCAGTGGAGTTTTTGCCTATCTTCAAGATCCCGAGACTGAAGCCGTCCTTCAGGCTATTAAAAGGCGCCGTGAAATAATTACTGGCTAGCTTTCTTTGTTCAAGCGCTGCACCACTGTAATCGTCCGTGGATGTTGTTGTTTTTTTCATCTTTTTGTTAAGTTTTCGTAATGTCGATGTGCTAGCGTTATGGCATGAAATATAATTTTTCTTATTACCAACAAAGAATACGGCTACGAAAACGGGATGAGGTTTTGGCGGACAAGGTGTTGGATTTTGCTAATTATGGTGGGGCGGCCCTAGTTTTTGGGCAACTTGTTAATGGTCAAGCCGTCAGATGGCCAGGGCTTATCCTGGGCTTACTTATCATAATTGTTGCGTATTATTACATATGGTATTATTTATCTAGATTTAATTAATTACGATGTTAACTGAAGCAGACCTGCAAATGATTATACCTATGCTTGGGGTTGGGTTTGTTGTTTTTACAGTTATCACTTTTTTGATGTGGCAAGAAAAACGTCTGGAGAATTTGGAGAAAAAGTCTAAAAAATAATTTGAATATGAGATCAAGCCTAGATATTGTTTCCCCTGAAAATTTAGTTCCTGGAATGGGAAAACAGCTGGTTTCTAATGGTGAGGCTTGTGGAGGATGTGCTATTCCGGAAATTCATGCCGGAGGGGCGCCGCCTTGTTTTACATCTCTGGCGGATACTGGAATATCTCCTGATGCAGTAATTCCGCAGGGAGGTTTTGAAAAACGCCCACTGCCGCAAGCAGTGGATATGATGAACTCTCTGGCTCCTAGTTTAGATCACAACACTGGGACTAGAATTCAGCGCATAGCTAGCGGACTTCCTGGGCCTATGACAACTAAGGATTGCTGCGATCTTTGCCGGGCCACAGTTATAGGTTGGCTTGATCAATACGTTGGACCACTGTAACCGTACGTGGATTGGGGCTGATAAGATTGCCTTCTTGGTCGCGAATGTTGCGGAGCTGGATTAAAAAATGCTCCTCGTCTTGGTAGTCCATGCCGCGGGTGTTTAAGCGGACGTGGCCGTCCCAAACGTCGATGCTGTTAATGTAAACTTGATCAGTTATTTCGGTGTTGGCGTAATCTAAATCTGTTATTTCGTAGTTAAGAGGGTCGGAGGCGGTTGCGATATCGAGTGTTTCGGCAAAACCAATATCGATTTGGTTAAGAGCGGTTAGTTCGTGGTAAAAAATGCGGGGACCGGCTTGGTCAGGGAAAATTTGGAGCGCGAGGGTAGTGTCGGCGGTTAAGGTGTCTTTGAAAAAGGCTGTGTTTTCACGTACGTCAAATTGATTGCTTAAGAGTGAAGAGCCTTTGGGTGTTTTGACGGTGACTTCGTAATAATCGTCTTCGGTACCGGATTGTTTGATAAGAGTGAGAGAGTAGTTGTTGTCTTGAATTGTTTCGGGTTTGAGTTCGATTTCATAAGTAAAAGTAGCGGATTCTCCGGGTTTAAATTTAACAATATCACCCCATCCAATATAGCCGTCGATGCTTTCTTGGGTAGAGGTTCCATTTAACGTGGCTCCCTCGGGAACAAAAACGCGGACATAGCCTTTGTATTCGCCGCTAAGCGGGACGTTGTAATCGCCGTGGTGATTGAGGGTGACAGTGGCGGTGGCCGTGGGGGAGTCGCCGGATAGGTCAACGTCGTAATGAATGTTACGGGTGATATAACGATCGGATTTCATTCCGCCAAAGTTGGAAATATTAACAGCTAGAACGTCATTATCGGTTTCCGGGAAAGATCCATCCCAGCCATAATGAGCTGTTTTTTTGGCTAATGAAGAGTTTTCAAAAGAGAGAAGAATGTCTTTTTCGTTGAGATTATGCGTGATTGTGTCGCTTAAATTTCGCCATTGCCATGGTGAGAAAATCATTTCTTTGAGCGTGCCATAGGCAAATTGGCGGATGATGTCTTTGCGGGTAGAAAGGGCTTCCAAATTATGGCGATCAATGTCAGAAACTGCGGTTTCAAGAGTTTCAAATAAATTTTCTTCGGTGAGGGCGAGGCCGTCAACTTTTACAGGTTCGTAAAGGCCAACAACATCTTCTAACACAGAGAAATTCACGGCAAAAAGTCCATGGATTTCAGTGTCGTAATAAGTTTTGTGGAAAAATTCTAGGATGTCTTCTTTGGCGGCCAGAAAATCGGGATTGTAGTTGGCGTCGCGGAAGCTGTGACCAGCGTAAGTGTCGGAGTTTTTTTCTAGCAATTCGTCCATGGGATAGGGAGGCGAGATGTAATCATGGTCATCGATTTCGCCGTAAACATCGTTAAATGAGATGTTGGTTGGAACACCGTGTTTAAATTCAAGCAAAGCATAAGCGGTAATAAAACCGCCAGTAGCGCGGAGTTCGGTGTCGTTTTGGAATAGAATTAAATAGTTGCGAGTTGTGCCCGGCCAACCTGTTATTTGCAGAGTATTTGGAAGGAAAATCCGAAGAGCGCCCAAGGCAGAAACTCCCCATAGAATTGCCAGGAGCATGGCGCCAGCAATAACATGGACCATTATCTTTTTTTTGGTCCAGCGATGGCGCTGAAGAGCGCGGTGAGCGTGTTTTAAGAGGCGGCGAGAACTAAACATGGGTATAGGATAGCGTTTTTTAAAGGGGTACGCAAAGGCGGCCCCGGGTTATTAAATCCGGGGCCGCAACAATCTGCCACAAACCGAAATTGGCGCAGGCCTAGAGCTACTCGGGGAAGTGATCGATGAAGATGTTCCC
>CAXCBS010000100.1:0-5236 GCA_963980845.1 uncultured Candidatus Peregrinibacteria bacterium
ACCTTTACCTTGACTTATTTAATAAATCTGGTAGAATTCTTAACCTGTTTTAATTTTTCAAATGACACCTGCACACTATCGATATATGGCTTTGATTGACCTTCGCCTCCGCGCGGAGATGCAAATGTGTGCCTTGAATTTGACCTGTAGCGAAAATTCACCAAAAAACTCCCTTGAAAAATCTCGATATTTGAGGCTAAATCTTTTTAATGAGATTGTTGATCATTTGCTTTTTAAATATCGTGCGAGATAAGTGTTTAATGCTCTGCCTCAGCGTGTTACACTGTGTGATGTTCCAAGATAGTTTTTGGAGTAATCAATAAAAACATGTCGCAAGGCCCTGAAAGAGAGGCCACCCTAGCTCAACCGGTAAACATGGTTTCCATTCCGGCTAAGTGTGATATGGAAGGCTTGCAGGAAATGGGAGATTGGCGTTTTCGAGCTTGTTATAATTATTGGGCGACTGTTTCAGAAGGAAATGTGAAGTCGTTTTTGGACGAGCAAATAATGTCAGGAGGCGGATCTTATCAACATGAGATTCCTGTTTATCAGCATGAAGGTTTTGATTTTTTGCAAAAAATTGAAGTGAGAGTATGGAGATCTAGAGATGATGATTTGCGAATTTCAGTTAGCACAATAGAGGTTTCAACGGCGGAAAGAGCTAAGTGGAGGAGAAATTGGGCCGGGCAAGTAACAGAACAAAAAGATGAAAAGGGGGCTGTTATAGAGGAGATAGGAATCGCGTCTTTGAGGAATATTTGTAGTGTTTTGGAGGCCGGTGATGAATGGGGTGAAGAGGTGGATGTGCATGATGTCTTGGTTGTTGGTGCAACGCGTTGTTTGCGTCAAAAAGTAATAGAGACTTTAGAAGGGCAAAGGAATGATTTTTTATTAAAGGGTTATAGTGGGCATTTTTATTTTCAGGAAGAAGGTGAGAATTTAGGAGCTGTTCAAGGTTTTGTTGTTAAAACAATAAGCTCTGATTCTGCTCGGCTTTCTGGCTCAATTACAACTGCAGATTTTTTGTTGCAGGGGATTTATTTTTCCGAAGAAGTTCCGATTGAAGCCATGATATTTAAAGCAATGCCTTACCCAGACGAGCAAGGTAATTTGGAGTTTACAACTTTTAGTTTGCGAGAAGTTTTTGAAGCGGCTGATTATGATTTTACGGGCGTAGAGGTTGATCGTTATGAAGTGACGGTGCTTGGCGTGCCAGACGAAAAAGAAGGGGGGCGTCTTTATCTGTGGGTTGATCGCGGTTGAGCCTTGGGTGCTAGCCTTTAATCTGGTAGAATCCTTTTGTTATGTCTCAAAAATTTGATTTACAATCTGATTTCAAGCCACAAGGTGATCAGCCGGCAGCGATTAAGGCTTTGGTAAAAGGAATGAAAGATGGGAGGCAGTTTCAGACACTACTTGGTGCCACGGGAACTGGTAAGACTTTTGTGATTTCAAATTTAATTCAACAAGTTCAAAAACCCACATTGGTGATTGCGCATAACAAGACTCTGGCCGCGCAACTCTGTACTGAGTTCCGGGAGTTTTTTCCAAACAACTCGGTGCATTATTTTGTTTCTTATTATGACTATTATCAGCCCGAGGCATATAACGCGGTAACAGATACTTATATTGAAAAAGATGCTTCGATTAATGAGGAAATTAATCAATTTAGACACGCGGCAACAACGAATTTGTTAACGCGAAAAGACGTGATTATTGTGGCGTCGGTTTCGTGTATTTATGGACTTGGTTCGCCCAAAGAATACCTCGATATGAGTGTGAAAATAAAAGTTGGTGAAGAAATTGTGCGAGATGTGCTCTTAAAAAAACTAGTAAATATTCAATACATACGATCGCAAAATGATTTTAAACAGGGCATGTTTCATGTGCTCGGAGACATGGTTGAAATTTTCCCGCCAAGTATGGATTCGGTTTATCGGGTGGAATTTTTTGGAGATGAAATTGAGCGAATAACAGAAGTAGATTCGTTTACCGGAGAGTTAATTAATGAAATGGATGAAGTGTTTGTTTTCCCGGCTAAACATGATGTAACTACGAAAGATAAAATTGAAAAAGCAGCGTCCGGAATTGAGGCAGAATTAAAAGAGCGACATGAACAATTAATTAAAATGGGGAAATCCTTAGAGGCGCATCGATTAAAAACTAAGACAGAATATGATTTGGAATTATTGCGTGAGACTGGTTATGTGCAGGGCATTGAAAATTACACACGTTATTTGCATGATGTAAAAGCAGGGGAGCCAGCGCCGGTTTTGCTCGACTTTTTCCCAGACGATTTTTTGATGGTAATTGATGAGTCGCATATGACAGTTCCGCAAGTTGGAGCTATGCATAGCGGTAATTACAGTCGCAAAAATACGTTGGTGGAATACGGGTTCCGTTTGCCATCAGCGCATGATAATCGTCCGCTTAAATTTGAGGAGTTTGAAAAATATATGGGGCAAACGGTTTTTGTGTCAGCTACTCCTGGTAAATACGAATACGAACACACAAAAAAGAAGGACATAATACAGCAAATTATTCGGCCTACTGGTCTGCTGGATCCGAAAATTGTGGTGCGTCCAACTGACGGCCAAGTTTTGGATTTGTTAGATGAGATTAAAAAACGCACTAAAAACAAGGAGCGTATATTGGTGACCACGTTGACTAAGCGTTCATCAGAGGATTTAACTGAGTTTATGATGGAGAGAGGTATCAAGGTTAGATATTTGCATTCCGACGTGGATACTATGGAAAGAATTGAAATTTTGCGTGATCTGCGGCTGGGAGAGTTTGATGTTTTGATTGGAATTAACTTGCTGCGTGAAGGTTTGGATTTGCCAGAGGTGTCTTTGATTGCGATTTTAGACGCGGATAAGCCAGGCTTCTTGCGCTCGGAGACGGCGTTGATTCAAACTATTGGTCGAGCGGCGCGTAATGTGCACGGCACAGTGATTATGTATGGTGATAATGAGACTCCGGCTATGAAGGCCGCGATTTTTGAGACTAACCGTCGGCGTGAAATTCAGCTTGCACATAACAAAAAACATGGCATCACTCCCGAGACAATTGTAAAAGCCGTAAAAGATCTTGGTTTGCGTAAAAAAGAGGAAGCCAAGAAACAAGTTCGTCATTACGACACCAAAAAAGTACCAAAAGACGAAATGGAACGACTTATCAAATCACTAGAAATGGATATGAGTATTGCGGCCCAAAACATGGAATTTGAAAAAGCGGCCGAACTCAGAGATGAGATCGACCGCATGAAAGATGCAATGTAGGGAGGAGGTTAATTTCGGTTATTCATCTTGCAAGACCGTTCTTACTAAATTGCGTTTTCTTAGTTGGGTAGTTGGTGGGGTGACTGAGACTGTTCTGTCACTGGGTGGGCAATCTATGGTTGTTAAATTAGGGCCAAATTGGGGAGGAAGAGTTTTTTGGTGGGCAAATCGTGCTTTAAGAGCATCCTCATCAATTTGAGGAGTTTCAGATGAACGAGTAGTGGGGTGAGTTGGCATGTGGTGGGGTGATAGGGGGTAAATATAATTTTTATTCAGTGTCGCGACCTAGAAATCTGCCAATGCGAGCTCCAATTCCTTGTGCCTCTGGCTCTTCCAGAACATCTTCGTCTTCTTCTTCGTCTCGGAGGGCACCAGGTGCTCTTTCTATTAATCCTCCAAATGCTTCTCCAGCGGGGAAAAACGTTTCTTTGTATTCCTCGGGAGTCATCTCTAGCATCTCAGCAGCTGCTTCATGATCGTCGTCGTCTGCTAAAATGTCTGCAATTCGCATAACTGCAGTGTTTACGTCTTTGCCTTTTGCTCGTAGTGAGGCAGCTTTGTCACTGGCTAGGAATGAGTCTACTAAGTGTTTGGTGGCTAAATCTACTTCGACATCTTCTCCGCCATGAGTTGAAGGGCGAGGTGGTGGTTGGTTTCGTTTTCCCATTTTGATTGGGTTAATAAGTAAAATTAAGTTAGGAGAGAACGTTATCGCAAATGGTTGCTTTATGTCAATAGTTGTTTTATAATTTTTTCCTAATTTTAATTAAAATATTTTGCATACGCCAGGAAGAGAAGGGTTGGATGTAATGGATCAAAAGCCTTATTTGCAACCGCAAGTGGCGCCAGCGTCTCTTCGTCACCCGCAGTCTGAAGTTTTGGCGTTGGTTCCGGAACATATGCGGCCTCTTTTAGGTGTTGTGATTTCTGGAATTGATTTAGATAGGCAAGGTGGAATAAGGCTAAATATGGCTTTGAAAGCGGCTGGAGTAGATGTTCATTCAGACATGTCTAGTGCTTTGGATGAGGGAATGGCTGGCCTTAAATTAACGCTCCAATACTTGCTTTCAAAAAAACCTTTTTTAAGTGATTTGGCGCAGTTTTCTGAGGCAGAATATGAACAGCGTGAATTAGAGGACGAGTTGTTTTTAAAATATGGATCGGCTCCGGTCGCTTCTATTGTTGGCACAGGGGATTATATTGCAGAGCAATTACAGAAACTGATACTTGCACATAGCTGGCTGGCTAATAAGATTCGTTATCATCCGGAATTAGTGGGCGATGCTCGTCCGACTGAGTGGCGTGCTTATGAATATAAGGATCTTGTTAGCAGGGTGTCACCTTTCCCTGAGTTGGGATCTAAAGATCTTGAACAAGTAGAGGTTGGCTTAGCGCGAGCTCATATGTTTTTTAGTGATGATACTTATGAAGTTAGTTTAGAAGAGGCGAAGGCTGAAATTCTGCATGGGAGGGATCTTCCGGAGGCAAATGAGGATTTAGAAACAATTATCGCACAGCTTGAAGACCGGGAAGTTGTGATTCCTTGGTTGTTTTTGGCAGGACAATTGGTTCGAAACAAAGTAAATTTAGATTCAATCGAGAGCCGTTTTTTAAGTGAAGAAGAGCCTAATCGTTTGTTTAGGCGACTAGCTGGGCATGGGGTTATAAAAACCGGATCACTCAGGAGTGATAGTCAGGTTGATCCAGAGCAACTATATGCGCCTTGTCGGGATTGGAAACTTACATTGGATGATGCTTCTTATTTGGCAAGATTGGTTAATGGTCAGTCTGTGGAGGATGAGTCTCGGACAAGATCTATGCTTTTAAGTATTGCGACAGATCTTTTAGAAGAGAGGAAAAGAAAAAGAAAGGGCGCCGGGTTTTCATGTTTTTCTGAGGAAGATTTTGAGCCGCCTACTCTTTATAATGAAGAGTTAAGTGAACGGGATATAAAA
>CAXCBS010000101.1:0-5193 GCA_963980845.1 uncultured Candidatus Peregrinibacteria bacterium
CCAAGGCTTTTAAATACTCTTTTCTTTCTGGACTTTCCGAACCTCTTGGCGCCGTGCTGGGGTGTTTGATTTTCTGTCGATTTTTTAGTGGAGATTTACTAATTGGTTTTATGTTCCCAGCCGTGGCTGGGATCATGGTGTTTATTTCTCTTGATCAACTCCTTCCCGCTGCTCGCGAATATGGCGAGCACCATTTATCAATTTACGGCTTGGTCGCTGGGATGGCGGTCATGGCCGTTAGTCTAATCCTTTTTGTTTAATGCGCGTAATTGTTTTTGATACCGAAACCACCGGCCTCCCAAATGGGAGCGACGATTTAGATACTCAACCTTATATTTGCCAGTTTGCAGCTATTATTTATGAATATTCTGCAGGTGAGTGGGAAGAAGCTGAAACCATTGATATTATTATCCGGCCCGAAATTCCAATTCCTTTAATGGCCACTGCTTTGCACGGTATTTCCGATGAAGATGTAGCTGATAAAGAAACTTTTGGAGCCTATGTTCATCAAATAATCGAGGCTTTCCAGACTTCAGATGTAGCTGTAGCTCATAATATTTCTTTTGATCAAAAAATGATGGAAATCGAGCTTTTGCGCCTTGGTCGTTCCAAACAATTTTTGCCAGAGCAAACTTTTGACACCATGCTCGAATCTCGTGAAGTTTGCCAAATACCAGGTAAGAACGGAAATTTTCGTTCTCCAAAACTTATGGCCCTTCACGAATTTTTGTTTAATGAAAAATTTGAACGCGCCCACAACGCCTTAAACGATGTCCGCGCCACTGCTCGTTGTCTTCAAGAACTAGCCTCGCGAGAGGTTTTTTCTCCTATTGAGCCTTCACAAGGAGCACTTTTTTAAAATTCAGCAATAGGGGTTCCCAAAAGGGTGATTTTTTGATATAATTAAATGACACAAAAACCAAAACTAATCGCTTCCCCATGCCAATATCTAAGCAATTTGCCCTCAAGTGGCTCCGCAATGGACTAGTTATCGTCTTACTCGGCGCAGCTGTCACATTTTTCGCGGTTCCCAAAGAAGAAAGATACCTTTCTAACGAATCTGCCTTTGCGCTCAAAGATTTAAATACTCAGTACGCAATGGTTGTAACCGAGGATTTACTTAATGAATCAAACAATTCAACCCTTTTAGCTGATTTGCTTCACGCTGATATTATGCAGGCTCCGGAAGAGGTTGATAATCCTGGAATTATTATGAGCATGAAAGATGAATCCGATGGGATGCTGCTAATTCAGCCTAAGCGTCAGCTTTCAGATAATCAGTTACAGGAAGTTGCCGACGAATACGGAAAATTAATAGACGAAGCACATTTTGAGGTAGATCAAGATTTAGAAATTGCCGGTCGGGGATGGGAAACGTTTGCCGGGAACTTAGGAACATTACTTACTGGTGCCGAAGAAGCCGATGAATACGTAACCGTCAAAGTGGCGGTGATTGATAGTGGTCTTCAATTTGATCATGAACAGTTTGAGGGAGTGAACGTAGAAGTAAGTCAGGGCGCGAATTTGATTGATGAATCAAGTAGCGTTACCGATGAAATTGGACACGGTACACACGTTGCGGGAATTATTGCTGAAAACGCTCCAGGAATTACAATTAAACCTTATAAAATTGTAGATTTAAATGGAGGGCGTCTTTCTAGCGTTATCAAAGCTGTAGATTTAGCCACTCAGGATGAAGTGGATGTTATCAATATGAGTCTTGGTGTAATGGACAATTCTTATGCCCTTAAAAACGTAGTGAGCCAAGCCAAAGAAGAAGGAGTAATTGTGGTAGCGGCTGCTGGGAATTTTGGCTCAGATACTGGTTTTTATCCAGCCTCTTATGATGAGGCCTTAGCTGTTGGCGGTGTTTATAGCAGTGGGCGTAAAATGCGTTCTTCTAATTATGGTGATTGGGTAGACCTGACTGCTCCCGGATATCGTGTGCACTCTTCAATCCCTTATGATCGTTATGGATACAAAGATGGAACATCTCAGTCCGCGGCCGTAGTAAGTGCTGAAATTGCCAATTTATTAAAAGAAAACCCCAACCGTACTGAAGAAGATATTCTAGAAATTTTAAATACTGGAGACACGGTTAACACTGGTGACTTTAGAGGTTTACCTTTTGTGGAATAAAAAGAGCGCCCCTTTAATTTTGAAAGGAGCGCCCGCAGGGTGGAAAATTGTTAGTTAAGGTCTTTTAGGAAACGTACTGCATTACGAATTCCATGAATTTGCCACGGCTAATTGTACCATCACCGTCAGCAGAAATGGTAACTGTTTCTCCAAGAATACGTCGGAAAATAACTTTCACTTCGTAAACAGAGACTGGTTGGTGTGGCCGGAAGTATCCGTCACCGTAACCTTGAACAATACCGTTTTCAGCTAAGGCTTCAATATAAGCCGCAACAGCTGGGTCATCTCCATCAACATCAAGGAAATAATCTCCAGTGATATCAGTAGTAGTATATCCAAATACATTAGAAACTACTTTGGCAACTTCTCCACGAAGGATAGGTGCGTCTGGGTAGAAGAAGAGAGAGCCACGACCGTGGATTAGGCCTAGACACCAAGCTTCGTAGATTGGGTCATAGTATTCAGCGTCATCCTCTTCGGTGACATCAACGAAGTCACAGTCACCACAGTCAACAGTTCCGTCTTCAGCTAGTACAACATCAGAGTCGTCAGAGGAGCTGCCACCTGGGTAGCCAGAACCTCCACCACCGTAGTAGAAGGTGCCTCCACCTCCTCCACCGCCTCCACCGCCTCCATCATCGTCATCGCCTCCATCGTCATCATCGCCGCCATCGTCATCGCCTCCATCGTCATCATCGCCGCCATCGTCATCGCCTCCATCGTCATCATCGCCGCCATCATCGTCATCCTCAGTATTTAAAGTAACTTGTAGACAGTTATTTTCTTCGTCACTTTCAGAAACTACATCAGTAGAATCCATACAAACTTTAACTTCACGGTCAGCAGTTGCTGCTTCGAAAACTAAAGGTTGTAAAAGAGTCATTCCTCCGGCTTCCATAAAAGTTTGATCAGCTAGCTCTTGCCAAAGGAAAGTAGTAGAAGGTGTTTCCATGTCATCAACATAGAGAGTGGTTTCTCCAGCAGTGTCAGAAGGAACACTTTCAAGGCCAATGTTAGCCATTTCAAAAGAAAGAGTATTAGTCTCGGTAAGATAAATATCATTAACAGTAAGATCAGCTAGATCGTCATCAGTTGGATCAGTTGGGTCAGTTGGATCGTCGTCACTGAAATCATCAGGAGTTACAGTCACTTGTAGACAGTTATTTTCTTCGTCACTTTCTGCTACAAGATCAGTTGTATCCATACAAACCATCACTTCGCGATCAGCGGTAGCTGGTGCAAAAACCATTGGTTGAAGTAGAGACACACCACCTGCTTCCATAAAACCTTGATCAGCTAAATCTTGCCAGAAGTAAGTTAAAGATGGAGTTTCCATGTCATCAATATAGATTTCAGTCTCACCATTAGTGTCAGAAGGAACATCTTCCAGGCCAATGTTAGCCATTTCAATTGAAAGGACATTGTTTTCGGTAAGGTAAATATCATTCACTGTAAGATCAGGCGCCCCAAAGGTTACCTCAAAACAGTTGTTATCTTCATCAAGCTCAGAAACAACTTCAGTGTAATCAACACAAGCCATTACCGTATGATTACCTTCTAAAACTTGTGGACTAAGAGTGCTTTCGCCACCAACTTGCAAGAAATCGTTATCAGCAAGCATGGTCCAGTTATAAAGGTATTCATAGTTTTCCATGTCATCAATGAAAATTGCGATGAAACCAGTAGTACTGGTGCTAACATCAACAGTTCCATAGTTAGTTAGATCAATTGAAAGTAGATCACCATCGTCTAGGTAAACATCAGTGACTGCTAGGTCTGGTCCGATAGCAACTTCGTAGCAATTATTAGTTTCATCAGTTTCAGCTACTACGTCAGTAGCATCAACACACACTAGAATATCGTGAGTGCCGTCTTCAAGGGTCATTGGTTGCATGGTAGTAAATCCACCAGCGTTAAGAAAATCATTATTAGAAAGAGTGTTCCAGTTATAAGTTTTCTCTGGGTTTTCCATGTCATCAACATAGATAAAAATAGAACCTTGAGTTTCATTAGGATCAATATCAATGTTACCTAGGTTTTCTAAATCAATAGAAAGAAGAGAACCAGAAAGGTAAACATCAGAAACAGTTAAGTCAGCTCCAAACGAGACTTCCATACAGTTATTAGTTTCGTCAGTTTCGGAAACAACGTCAGTTGGATCAACACAAACCATTACCTCATGAACGTCAGCGTCTAGAGCATGGCTTTGAAGAGTAGAAACTCCACCAGCAGTTAGAAAATCTTGGTCAGCAAGTAGACTCCAGTCATAGTTCTTAAGTGGAGACTCCATGTCATCAACATAGATATAAACACGACCACCACTTTCTGGGTCAACGTCATAATTACCTAGGTTAGAAAGTTCAGTAGTTAGAACTCCGTTATCATCTAGGTAAACGTCAGTAACCGCGAGGTCAGCTTGGAATGTTACTTCCAGGCAGTTATTAGTTTCATCAGATTCATCCACTACAAAAGTGGCATCCACACAAGCGTAAACAGTGTGTGATTCATCCATAACAAGTGGTTGAAGTTCAGATACTCCACCAACTTCAATAAAATCTTGGTCGTTTAGTAGGGACCAATTATAAGTGTAGGCTGGGTCTTCCATGTCATCGATATAGATGAAAGTAAAACCATTTTCGTTTTCTAGATCAACCGAAGCATTACCTTGGTTTGAAACTTGAATAGTTAGTTTGTCAGAGCCATCAATGAAAATATCATCAAGTACAAGATCAGCTTGAAAATCAACTGTCACACAGTTGTTATCTTCATTTGATTCAGCCACAACTCCGTTAGGATCAATACAAGCCATCACAGTGTGTGAACCATCAAGTTCAGTTGGTTGCATGTCAGCTAGACCATCGATCTCTAGGAAAGATTGATCAGCCAAAACACTCCAGTTATAGGTGTAAACTGGATTCTCCATGTCATCAATATAGATGTAGGTGAATCCTCCTTCAGTATCTGGATCAACTCCAACATTACCTTGGTTACCCATTTCAACCGTTAGTAATTGGCGAGAGCCAGAAAGATAAACATCATTAATATATAGGTCAG
>CAXCBS010000102.1:0-5176 GCA_963980845.1 uncultured Candidatus Peregrinibacteria bacterium
ACTCCAAGGGCTGTTTCCATCCACATAAAACTTAAACAAGTTGCACAAATTGCAAATGGCGCCCACCCATGAATCTCTAGAAAAATCGCCACAATAACCATTGTTGTGGCCAAGATCAGCCCAAGCGACCAAGCAAACCTTTTTTGAATTGCTCCGACATACTCTGACGTTTGATTACGGACCATTAAACCTCCAAGAAATCCAAAAATACTAAACCGTGGCGCAAAAACTGACTTTAAAAAGAAGTCTAACCAAAAAATCGGCACCACTACGTGCATCAAGAAATAATCGCGCGTAAAAAATACTGTGCAAAAAGTAATAATCCCAATTAAAAACATGAGACCGGCCGCAGCTCTAATCTCGCGTTCGTTAACTACTGGATAAGGAATGTTTGGGACTTTCTGGCCGTAAATCATTTTTTTAGGTTAAGAGCGGAATGATTTTAACCCCAGAAAAAACTAAGCGCAACTATATGCTAAAATAAACAAGATTTAACAATAAATTCTATGGAAAATTTTATTTCTGAGTATGGGCCTCTTTTTGGTATCGGTGCTTTTATGATCGTAATTTTTCCTCTTTCGGCTTATATGGCTAAAAGGCAACGAGAGAAAATTAAGCAAACTGCGATGCAGCTTGGTTTGCAGTTTAATGAAGGAATGAAAATGCCTTTTTTGGGAGTTGGTGGCTGGAACGTAACTGGCAAGTATGAGGGGGTGGATGTTTTTTTTGAAACTTTTAAACGAGGTTCTGGCAAGAATAAAAAAACTTACACTAGATTCCGCGCTTATTTTGCGCAGCCGTTTAACTCTGGCTTACATATTAGTCGGGAGGGGCTTGGCAGTAAATTAATGCAAAAAATTAAAGGGAAAGACATTCAGACGGGAAACCCGGATTTTGATAATAAATTTTTACTAAAAGCCAACTCCGAGGCAAATGTGATTCCTGTCTTATTGCGACCAGATTTGCAGCAGGCTCTTATTAGGTTTTTTAATGACTTTAAAGGCTCTCACATTCAGGACGATGCGATTGAATTTGTGGCGCGCGGAACGGTTTATGATGTTGACCGGCTGCGCACTATTTTTGGTGAAATGACACGGCTAACTAAAATGTTTAAGGTTTAGTCACTAAGCAAATACTCAGCTGAATTTTCGAGTAAGAATTCGGTACCACCCATAAACTCTGGGTGAACCCCAAACAGAATAACTCCCCCACTTTCAGAATCACCATCGCCGTTATAATCAGTGGTGTATTCGGTTTCGACAATAGCGTCTTCACCTGTGGCTGGATAGCCGTCAATATCAGCCGTATAAGTGGCCAATGAGGTGTAACCACTACCATTATAAACTGGGCCACCAGCGTAAGTTATAGAGAAAAGATCGCCAGCACCATAATAACCATCAAAAATATCGTGATCTGTAGCAACTTCAACATCTGGGTAAATAGCAGCCCCAATGTATGAGGTCCAATCGTAATCATAGTCAGCATTTACGCCTTCACCAGTCCCGAATGTATCGAGAGTCATATCAAACGGCAAGTACGGATAATCCATCAAATACACTGTTTCACTACCAGCAATTCCTCCCCCACAAACACCAATATAATTACCACCGGCATCCATGTACTCTTTAACCACTCCTTGAAGAGTTGTGTTTGTAATGGCGTCGGTAACTGGGTCTACTCCACCGGGCCAAACAAGCAAGTCATAGGTGTTATCAAGGTCGGTTTCAACATAGGAGCTATCTAAGAAAGTTACGTTGTAGCCCTGGGCTGAAAGAATATCGCGAATTAAGGTGTCGCCACTGGAATCAGTATCAACCACCCAAGCGCTATAATCAGCGGGATCAAACGCTGGGGCCACTGGCTCGCCATAAGAGAGCCAAGCCACGTCTTCGGCAACGTGAGTGTTGTCCCAACCTCCGAGAATTTGTTCCTCAAGTCGAACATCAAAACTAGCCACGCCAACGTTGTCTAAATCAGCTTGAACTGTGTCGGCCTCGTTTTCGGATTGAATTTCTACAAAAACTGAAGGCACATCAACGTAAGCGTCGCTGCAATCACCTAAATAACAAACCGTGGCCCAGGATTCGGTGACAGATTCTGAGTCAAAATACATACCACTATCCGACAGGTCGAGAGCGGAATCAAGCGCGAGGTAGGCAATGTCCTCGGCCACATGCCGCCCATCCCAGCCTCCTGGAGCTCCATTGCCTGGGTCCTCTTCATCACGAACATCAAAACTGGTAGTACTGATACTGGTTAAATCTGGTCGCGAAACATGACCGCCGTTGTTGGTGTTAAGTTGAGCAAACACGAGCGGCGCGCTAGCGTAAGTTTCGGTTACAGAGACTGTTTCGGTGTAGGCATAACTTGATTGATAAAAATTGGAAGTTCCAGCCTCTATCCCCTCCCCGGCTGTAATCTCGGTGGGATCAAAAGCAATCCAATCTACGGTCTCGAAAACATGCGAACCATTAAGCCAAGGACCGCCTCGGCCACGATCCTCCTCAATTCGGAGATCAAAAGTGGTGGTGGTGACATTATCAATAACAGGTTGTACGGCCTGTCCACCGTTCTCAGTAATTGGTTCGGCAAAAACAACCGGCGTATTACTAAAAGTCTCGTTAAAACTAACAGTAATTAACTGGTGTTTAACAGATTCAGAGCCAGAGTCAAAAGTAAGAGTTTCTTGGCCAAAATTGGCATTTACCGGGATAACAATTGTGGTTAGCAAAGCTGCTAAAATCGTGAACTTGATTAGAGTTTTCATTGTAAAGGGGGGTGCTTAAGAATGGGGTAATATTTTACAACAGCCTTGCCTCCGGAGCAACAGCACGCTAAATTGTCCCCGTGAAAGATTCTACACAAAAACCCGAGGTAATGGCCCCAGTGGGGTCGTTTGCTGCCCTGACCGCCGCGATTGAGGCTGGTGCAGATAGTGTTTATTTTGGGGTGCAGCAATTAAATATGCGAGCGCGGTCTGCGGCTAATTTTACGCTGGATGATTTGCGCGAGATTGCGGACACCTGTAATAAGGCTGGGGTGCGTAGTTATTTGACGATAAACACGGTTTTGTATGATCATGATTTAACCCTGATGCGTGCGATTATTGATACGGCTAAGGAGGCGAATGTGACGGCGATTATTGCGCAAGATATGGCGGCGATTTTGTATGCTAATAAGATTGGGGTGACGGTTCATATTTCGACTCAATTATCGATTTCTAACTACGAAGGAGTTAAGTTTTATTCGCAATTTGCCGATACGATTGTGTTGGCTAGAGAGGTTGATTTGGATTCAATTGCCGCGATATGTGACCGAATTAAAAAAGAAGAACTAAAAGGACCAGCTGGAGAATTAGTGAAAATTGAAATTTTTGTTCACGGCGCGCTTTGTATTGCTCAGAGTGGTCGTTGCCAAATGAGTTTGTTGCAATCTAACACTTCGGCGCAACGCGGAGCGTGTTTACATGAGTGTCGCAAGCAATACGAGGTAAAAGACATAGAAACCGGACATGAGCTTAGAATTCGCGATCACTATATTATGAGTCCCAAAGATCTGTGCTGCCTCCCCTTCTTGGATAAGTTGATTGATTCTGGAGTGGCGGTTTTGAAAATGGAAGGACGCGGGCGTTCTCCGCAGTATGTTGATGTGATAACGCGAGTTTATTGCGAGGCTCGAGATGCGGTTTTTGCAGATGAATTTACCGAAGAAAAAAAGAAAGAATGGATGGAACAGTTAAGCGCGGTTTATAATCGCGGATTCTGTGATGGTTATTATTTGGGCAAGCCATTACCCGAATGGAGTGGTTATTCAAAAAATCGCTCTACTGATGAAAGAGTTTTTGTTGGTCGAGTAACGCATTATTTCCCAAAAGCTGGTGTAGCTGAGATTTCAGTTGATGCCGAGAAATTTGCGAAAAACGATCATTTAGTGATTATGGGGAAAACAACAGGTGTGATGCATGTGGAGGTGGAGGAAGTTCGGCAAGATGAAGATAAGCTGGTAACAATCCCTATTCCAGATCGTGTTCGCTTAAATGACAAAGTCTATCTCATTACTAAACGAAACCTTGATGAAGGGGATAAAAATAATTCATAGACCAGCTAGGTGCATTGGTTGTCGATCTTGTGTGACGCTCGCACCGCACACTTGGCGTCTTAATGAACAAACTGGCAAAGCAGAGTTGATTGGTGGCGCGGCGCGCAAGGATTGTTTTGTTGCAGACTTGTTTGAGTGTGATGTAGAGTCTAATCAAAAGGCAGCAGAAGCTTGCCCAATGAATTTAATTCAAATTAATACGTAACCCCATTTAAAATGAAAAAATCTATCAATGATGCCTTAAATGCTCAAATTAACGCTGAAATTTATTCAGCTTACCTTTATCTCGCCATGGGCGCCTATTTTGACGGCCTAGGACTAGATGGATTTGCTAGTTGGATGAAGGTTCAATACGAAGAGGAAATGTTCCATGCCATGAAGTTTTATGGATTTGTATATGAGCGTGGTGGCTCTGTAACTATGGAGGCAATTGAAAAACCAGAAGCAGATTTCAAATCTGTTTTGGATGTTTTTGAAAAAACTCTAGAACACGAAAAACATGTTACTAGCTTGATCAACAACTTGTATGACCTAGCTGTTCAAGAAAAAGATTATGCTTTCCAATCACTTCTTAACTGGTTTATCGACGAACAAGTTGAGGAGGAAGACACAGCTGGAAAAATTGTTGATAAAATCAAACTAGCTGGAGAAAAAGGTCCAGGTGTTTATATGCTTGATCAAGAACTTGGAGCACGAACTTTTACGCCACCAACCGCTTAGTCCATTTTTATGGCCTCGAAGGTTCCGGTTTCATTAGTGGCACTATTGTGCCAGACTCCTTCGATTACACCGTCGCCGTTATACGTGCCTTGGAACGTTAAGTTGCCATTTTCAGATTCAATGAATACCACGCTGTCTTGATAAGTAAAAGTGCTTAGATAATCTGGAATTTCGCCTTCGTTAACCTGACCATCATCGGTCTGAACTTTTACCCAATCAGTATCGGCTGTGCCATCAGCATTTAAATAAAGGCTTTGAAAACGAGAGAATTCCCCTTCTCCCCAACCGTCAATGTGCATCATCCAGTAACCTAAAACACCGTAATCATCTGGGAGCTCGCCAGTTTTGGTGGCGGTCC
>CAXCBS010000103.1:0-5175 GCA_963980845.1 uncultured Candidatus Peregrinibacteria bacterium
AAGTACGTAATCATGTCGTGCGCAAATGAGCCACCCTCGTATTCTCTAAAAATAGGGGACTTATAAAAAGACATGAACTGGTAGCCCATATAAATAATCCCCACAATTAAACCAATAATCTCCGGAATGAAAGCATACCACCACATTAGGGGCTTGTTTTCCTGCGTTAGATGCCAGGCATCTTTAATCACGGCCTTGTAATCCATGCGGTGATTATACCGCGCACCACAAAATAAGTGCAAATGAACTTTATGCCACCCGTTGTTTAATGTATATTAGACCACATGAACAAAACTACTACCATCAAGCGCGGAAAAATCACTTGGATTGATATTACCAACCCAACTGAGAAGGACACGGAAAAGCTTAGTAAAAAGTATGGTTTTCATGAACTGGATCTAGAGGATTGTTTATCTGAAAATCAACGTTCCAAGATTGATGAATATGATGAGTATTTGTTTATTGTTCTGCATTTTCCTTATTACGATAAGCGTCGCAAACGGATTGTTATCGAGGAAATAGACTGTTTTATTGGGCAGGATTATTTAATTACCCTGCATGATGGAAAACTAAAAGGAATGGGACGACTACTTGAACAGTGTCGAAAAAAAGCTTATATCAAGGAATACATGGACCAAGGAACCGGTTATTTTTTGTATATTCTTATTCGTGAATTGTTTGATGATTGTTTCCCTCTTGTAGATGACATGGATCGTTCGGTTACCGCAATTGAGCGTGATTTGTTTGAGGGTGAGGCTGAACAAGATATGGTCCGTGACATTTTGTGGCTCAAAAAAGATGTGATTAATTTCCGTCGTATTATTTCTCCGCAACGTGCTGTTATTGCTCAACTAGAACACAAGAATAAAAAATTCTTACCCGAAGATTTAGAAGTTTATTTTGATGATGTGGTGGATAAGATTGAGAAAATTTGGAGTAATTTGGAAAATTTAAAAGAAATAACAGAAACCATTCAGGACACCAACGAGGTTTTGATTTCACACCAAACCAACAAAGTTATTAAAATTCTGACTGTTTTCTCGGTTATTTTACTGCCTCTTACCCTGATTACCGGGTTTTTTGGTATGAATGTGGGGTTGCCGTATGCTGATCATAGTTTGGCTTCGCTCTGGATTGTAGGGCTAATGTTTGTGATCGTACTGCTGATGTTGGTGGTTTTCAAATTAAAGAGATGGCTGTAAAAATCACTTGCTTAATTCCCTGTTTTTAAGTAAAATTTTTGTTGTGAAAATTTAATCCTTAAAATAATTCCTAAATGAAGCGGGCACAAAAAAAGAAAGTTATTAAAAAGCATTCTACTCACGGCTCTGATACCGGTTCACCACAGGTTCAAATCGCGATTCTTAGCGAGAAAATCAAGCAGCTTACTGAACATCTTAAAACCCATAAAAAAGACAACAGTTCACGACGTGGACTACTTGGGATGGTTGGACAGAGACGGAAATTGCTTAATTATCTGAAGGGACGCGATCCCGAATCTTACGAGAAGCTCGTTTCTAAGTTGAAAATTCGTACTGCTAAGTAAGAAGTGGCCGCGGAAGCGGCCTCTTTTATTTATTATTTATTAGCCCTTTAGTCCTAGATTAGCGCCAAGTCACAGGCTATCTCTACCGAGATCAACCTGAAACTTGTCACTAAGAACGGGAAAAAGGGGCAAACCCTTTAACCCTTTTATTTTATGTCTGCAAAACGTGTGGAATGCGACCTCGCTGGTCGTAAACTGGTCTTTGAGACCGGAGTGCTTGCTAAGCAAGCGCATGGTTCAGTTACAGTTCGCTTAGGCGACTCCATGGTTTTGGCTACCGCCACCATGAACCTCAAACCAAAAGACTTTGTCGCTTGGTTCCCTTTAACCGTAGATTTCGAAGAAAAATTCTACGCTGCTGGGAAAATTAAAGGTAGTCGTTTTATTAAACGTGAAGGACGTCCATCTGAGAACGCTATTTTGGTTTCTCGTATGATTGATCGTCCAATGCGTCCTCTTTTTCCTAAGGGGATGACTAATGACGTTCAGTTGATTGTGTCTTCACTTTCCGCTGATATGGTGACTCCACCAGATGCTCTTGGTATTACAGCGGCCTCTACTGCACTTATGTTATCTGGAATTCCTTTTGAGGGACCAGTAGCTGGTGTTCGTATTGGTTATGTCGCCTTAGAAGAAGGTGGCGAGGAGCAGTTAGTAATTAATCCAAGTTACGAACAAATTGAAAACGGTCGACTTAACTTAATGGTAGCTGGTAAAAAAGATGCTATCACTATGGTCGAAGCCGGTTGTAACGAGGTTTCCGAAGAAGTACTACTTAAGGCTTTGGAAATGGCTCAAGTTGAGATTAATAAAATCTGTGAAATGCAGATTCAATTTGCAGCCGAAGTTGGTGTTACACCAAAAGAGCCCTCATTCATGAAGAAAAACGAAGCCGCCGAAGGTGCTGTTGACGCTATTATCACCCGCGAAATGCTGGATGGTATTAAAGGTGTTGGCAAAAAAGAGATCAAAGCTAAATTTGATGAGCTCGAAGAAAAGTTGTTTACAACCTATGCCGAGCAACTTGAAGCTGAAGAGTATTCAAAAGGTGATCTAGCTGAGATTTTAAATACTCGATTTGAAGCAGTTCTCCGCGATAACATTCTTAATAAAGAAGAACGTATCGATGGTCGTAAGCTTGATGAAATTCGTCCGATTGAAATTCAATTAGATTTATTACCACGTCCACATGGCTCTGCCTTGTTCCAACGTGGCGAAACTCAGTCACTCACAATTACAACTCTTGGCGCGCCCGGAGCTGCTCAAATTGTTGATACTATGGATACTGATATTATCAAACGTTACCTTCATCACTATAACTTCCCGCCTTATTCAGTTGGGGAGTGTAAATTCCTTCGCGGCCCATCTCGTCGTGATATTGGACATGGTGATTTAGGAGAACGATCTTTGATTCCAATGCTGCCAAGCAAGGAAGATTTCCCTTATACAATTATGTGTGTTTCCGAAATTGTAACCTGTAATGGTTCAAGTTCGATGGCCGCAGTTTGTGGTTCTACCTTGTCTCTTATGGCCGCTGGTGTACCAATCAAAAAACCAGTAGCTGGTATTGCGATGGGTCTGATTGTTAAGGACAAAGCTGACGCTTCCGCTGGTTACAAAATCCTAACTGATATTCAAGGAATGGAGGATTTTGCTGGCGACATGGATTTCAAAGTAACTGGTACTCGTGACGGTATTAATGCGTTGCAAATGGATATTAAGGCCAAAGGTCTTTCTATCGACATCATGCGTGAGGCTTTGATGAAGGCACAAGAAGCTCGGTTCTTCTTACTTGATGAAATGGCCAAGGCAATTCCTGCCCCACGACCAGAGCTTTCAGAGTTTGCACCGCTTATTCTTACTATTCAAATTCATCCTGATCAGATTCGCGAAGTTATTGGTAAGGGTGGTGAAACCATTCAGAAAATCACTGGTGAATGTGGAGTTGAAATGGATATTGAAGACGATGGACTTGTAATGATTACTGCCCCAGACCAAGAGAGCGGTAAAAAAGCTCACGAATGGGTAAATCAAATTACTTACATTCCAAAAGCCGGTGAAATTTTTGACGGAGAAGTTGTAAAAATCATGGATTTCGGAGCTTTCGTTCAATTCCTACCTGGAAAAGACGGTCTAGTTCACATTTCTGAATTAGAACATCGTCGTGTTGATAAGGTAGAAGACGTGCTTAAACTTGGCGACAAAGTTAAGGTCAAACTCATGGAAGTTGATGGCCAAGGTCGTTATAACCTGTCTCGCAAAGCGCTCATCGAACGTCCAGAACGCCCAGCGCGACCAGCCGGACCTCCAAAACCTCCAGCTGGCCCACCGCCTGCTGCGCCTGCACCGCCAGCACCAGCACCAGCTGCTCCGCCAGCGCCTCCGGCAGAACCAACCTTGGATCCATCAGATCCATCTGGTCCGCCGCTAGCTTAGATTAAATTTAAAAAGGCCCGCCTAAATGGTGGGCCTTTTTTGTATCACAGACATTTTATTATTCTAAGCGAGTTTTTACGTTGGCTGTAACTCTACCTATTTCTTCAGGATACACATCTTCCATGTTTTGTAGCGCTAATCGTACAAATTCACCGTGGTTAGCATAGAGCAAGTCAAGATTTTCGACCGTAATAGGCATCCATTGAACCCCAGCGGCGTCATCCCCGTGTTCTAGCTCCAAAGTTTGACCATCAGCATCTGTTAGATGCCAGTGGAAGGCTTGGGTTTCCATCCAAGCATGATCAGTGTTACGGCGATCATCCACATAACCTTTATAAACACAATCTGCCCTATTCGGGGGTAATAGATTATCTAAATCTTGACCAGATTTAAGTGCTTCCTCTAAGGCTTCTCTTGTGCCCGCAGCCACAAATGATTCTTTGTCATCAACCATTCCACCCGGGATTGCCCAGCCTCCACCATCAGAACGGAGAATGGCAACCATCTCTAATTGTCCATTATAAGGATTGAAACGAGTAATGATTGGATCAGCCGCAAAATTCGCTCCCCATTTACCTAAAAGCCCACGGCCACTAAGGCCTGTTCGTCCACGGGGGTTTAAGGGGCACCCACTGTCGTCAAATGTAAGAGGGCCTTCTAGACTTCCTCTTTTCTCCAAATCTACTTGCCGCCAATCACTGGGGTCAGCCCAGCTGGCCGTAGCCAATTTAGGATGATTGAAAGTAGGGCATAATTCATCGTAATATGGATAGTCTGTGTCCCAGGGAACTTGCTCATCAAAAATATTAAGTCTATCTGGATATTCGGGAGGTCGATCAAAACGAGCTTTTCTGTGGCATTGGTGTTGTGGGGTGGATGCTATTACTTCTGGAGACATAGTAATCTTGATTAAGAATGATACTTAACGCTGACAGCAAAAAAAGGATTAATCAATCCTCCTAAGCCATTTAGTGATGACGTTCTTTGATCGGCAATTTCAAAAAAATCATTTGAAATCTGCGCCGCGCTCCGCTATATTTACTCCCGCGCCACTCCTGGCGCTAACTGAACTTTCAGAATTCGCGGGTATCGTATAGTGGCTATTATACTGCCTTGCCATGGCAGAGACACGGGTTCGACTCCCGTTACCCGCTCCAATCAAAAATGGTCCCATTCATGGGGGCATTTTTTGA
>CAXCBS010000104.1:0-5135 GCA_963980845.1 uncultured Candidatus Peregrinibacteria bacterium
GGCAAAAAAGCCCAAAGCAAAAAAGGCGTCTAAAAAGAAGTAATGTTAGCGCGAGGATGAAGCCAAGCCACTAGGCTCACCAACATAGCTGATGTTGAGTTCAGTTGGTTCAGTCATGTCTTCAACATCTTCGGATTGTTCGATTTCTGTGATGGCTTGAATGTCTTGGAGATCAGAGGAAAGTTCGCGGTTGTCGGATTGTAATTCTTCGTGTTCGACTTGGAGTTGTTTCAAGTAGTATCCTTTGCCAGCCTTGATACTGCTCATGTATAAAAAACTAACTGTGGAAGCGAAAAGTAAAACTCCGATGGTAATAATAAGCAGGCGTGTAGTGGTGTGAATTTCTTCGGAAAGTCGGCGCACTCTTTTGCGTTCTTTGCGGTTTTTGCGCGATTTCTTGAGCCGGTTCTGATAATAGGGGTCCTTGGGCATACAGTAATATTACTCCTCTGGGTAAATGATTTCAACTTCGACCGGAATCACTCCGGAGCCAAGTGCACCAATGGCGTCAAAGGCAGTGCTTGTTAAGTCAATAATAGCGTGATCCGAGTACGGACCACGGTCATTTACTTTGACAATGGCGGTTTCACCGGTGTTTTGATGCGTAACGCGAACATAAGTGCCAAAAGGCAACGTAAGGTGGGCCGCGGTATATAAAGCCTGTTCAAACACCTCTCCAGACGCGGTATTGCGCCCTTCAAACATATCAGCGTAATAGGTCGCATTACCATAATAAACTTGGCCGGAGAATTGGTCGTCGTATTCAAACCGATAAAGAATGTCCGCTAATTGTCCACGTGTTACATTTTGGTCAGCCGCTAGATTTCCTTCAGCGTTTAAGTAAACGGCTCCTTCTTCGAGCGCATATTGGGCATAACCGGCGTACCAACTATCAGCTGGAACGTCTGGGGCTGGGTCAATTTCGATTTGTACTTTGTCGATAAATGAAAAAGGCACGGCTTTGGAAATAATTTTTAAAGTCTCGGCTAAATTAACGTTGCTATCTGGTTGAAAAGTCCCGTCGTCATAACCGCTAACAATTTCGTTTGCGTAAGCCACACGTAAATATGGTTCATACCACGCGTTGTCTTCGATGTCTGAAAAATTCATTTCAATATCAAATTCTTGGTGTGTATCCCATTCGAAATACATCATTAGAATTTTAAGAGCTTCAACTCGATTTACAGTGTCATAAGGGCGAAAAGTCCCGTCATCGTAGCCTTGTACAATGCCTCGATCGACTAAATCCATGATGGCCGGGTAGTATTGGTTGTTTTCAGCAAGGTCGGAAAAAGTAATGGCCTCTTCTTCGGTTTCATCAGCAAAAACTGCGACATTAGAAAAAAGGATCGCCGAGCCAATAAGGAGGGAGATTAGTTTTTTCATGCCATTTTAATTACCACAGCGCGATGGTCGCCAGATCCTTCACTGTAAGTAGTGACGTCGTTGAATTCAATTTGAGCAATGTGCAAATGAGCTAGTCTACGGAAATAAGCAGACATAGGCGGAAGTTTGCGCGGAGCCGTATCTTTGCGCACCTGGAATATTTTTTGTTCGACCATGTTGATAACATTTTCTTCTTGTCTTTTTCGGTAGTTGTCGACATCAAGTGACATAGAAAAAGAGTGGTCGATTTTTTTGGAAAGAAGAATTTTAAGTAGGTGTTGGATGGCGTGTAGTGTGCCACCGTGATATCCGATTAAAAGTTTGGGCTCCTTGGTCTCAATGTTAACGCGGTACTGATTTTCATCAATTTCTTCAACATCAATACGAGTGAATTGAATATGCATTAAATCAAGAAGCGGACCTAAGGTTTCACTAATGATTTCCTCCATTTTAGGGGATTAATTAAAGGTTAAAATTATTTTTCAATGACGCGGACAGTGGGCTCGTTTTTCTTCTTCGGTTTTTTATCTAGGCTCTCTTTGTTTACCACAACTTGTTGCACAATTCCATATATAGTTGAAGTTCCCCAATAAAGTCCGACACCAGCCGGCAGGCTAGCGGTAAAGAACGCAATCATGACCGGCATAAAATATTTCATCATAGAAGTTGCCATTTGCATTTCGTCTTGGATGTCTCCAGGCTTTTTGGCATTTCCTTTTTTAGCTTTTTTCTTTTTCTTGGCGCGAGCTAGGGCTAGACTCATTTGAATAAATTGTAAACCACCCACAATAAGAGGCAGTACAATAATGTTGAGATCCATTAGCTCTAAAATCCCAAGGAAATTAGTTTGCATGTCAGTAAACGAAAATCCTTCACGTACAAAATCATATAAAAGTTCAATCTTATCTATATGCAGTCCTTCGCGCACTACGTAATAAAGAGCAATCAAAATTGGGAATTGAAAGAAAATCGGCAAACAACTACCAAGTGGTGAGACTTTATTATCTTTCCAAAGCTTCATGGTTTCCATAGCTAGGACCTCTTGATTGTTTTTGTACTTCTTTTTAAGTGCTTCGAGTTTAGGCTGCATTTCCTGCATACGGCGCTGCGATCGCATGGCGCGTTGTGAAGGCACCAGCAAAATCGTGCGGATCATTAAGGTAAGCAGAATAATGGCTAGACCTAGGCTGTTGCCTGGCATCACCTTAATAAGGAATACGAGGGTATTTAGAATTGGTCGGTATAGGCCTTGTAACCAAGCATTGCCCAGTAAAGTGCGTGTTCCAATTGTAAATTCATTAGAAGAATAAACAATCATTTCTGGGGCAGCATCGCCACTGTAAACATAAGCTGGAACTTCGATGTGGTAACGACCATATTCAGAAAAAGCACGGTAAGCCCAGTTTTTGTAACTTACGGAGAGGCTGTCTCCAGGTTGTAATTCATAAGCTTCGGCCTCACAGGTTTCGTCTTCGCCAATTGGAATTTCTAGCCAATCAGAATTTTCATAACGATAAACATTAAATAATCTTTCTCCACAAAAATCTGGCAATGTAATCACATCATTGTGATTGTTTTGCAGATTAAGCATTACTTCTTTACCTAGTTTGTACTCGGTTTTGGCTGTTGCTACTCCTAAATCTCCATCAACTAAATTGCTGTCCACTTCTTTAGTCCCTCCCAGGTTTTGCATAACCAACATGACGGAAAGAAAAATCAGAATCCACAGAAAGAATTTGTTCTTCATTTTAAACGGGGGATTAAAGAGAGGAAGTCGGCTTTTATTTGGTCGTAAGTTGCCTCCATGATAGCTGTTTTTGGTAGAATTAGAATATCAAAGTGGTTTTCTTCGGGGAGCTTTTCGTAATTTAGGCGGACAATATCGTTTATTTGGCGCTTAATTCGGTTTCTATCTACTGCTTGGCGGCCTACTTTTTGGCTAATTACGATTCCAAAACGGTGTGTGTTTTGGTTGTTTTTGCGCATACGGAGCACTAAAAGCCGTCCTAAAGCTTTACCGCCATTTTTTAAAATGGACTCTAAATTGTCCTTTTTGCCTAGGCGATGAGGTCTTTTTAACATGGTTTAAAGAGAAAGTCTGTTGCGACCTTTTCTACGGCGTCTGGAAAGAACTTTTAAGCCGCCTTTCTTCCTTAAGCGGGATAGAAATCCGTGTTTTCGGGAGCGTCGTCTTTTGGATAGTTTTTTAAGCATGGGAATATTTCTTTACGCTAAAAATGCCCTCGGATATTAACGGGTTTGATTGTCGGAGTCAACAGGACTTGCCGAGTAGCGCCTTTTTTAGTATGTTTGGTCTACCTTAAAACCCTATAAAAATGACTTTTGTAATTGCGCATGAATTTCTAGATATTGGGAAGGAGTCACTTGGATTTTCAAAAAACTACTTTTACGAATGGGAAGATGGCCTTGGTGGCTCCCGTTCTCAATTATTTTTAAATTTACGGATAGATTCAACCGAAGTTCCTGGTAATGAGATCGGGAATGCAATTTTTGAGGTTATGAAAAACTACTTTTTTCATGGCCTAGATCGCGATCCTGGAGATCGTTTCGAAGACACTTTAAAAGAAGTAAATGCGGAAATTCGCAAACGTGAGGAAGATTTGGGAATAAAATTTATTCCAAATATGCATGTGGTAGCGGCCGCGGTTTGCGGAGATGGCCTTTATTTATCACAACACGGTGAATCTGAGGCTTATTTGGTGCGTCGCAAGTTTGTTAGCACGATTTCTGAAGGGCTTTCTGACACGCGTAATAAGGATGAGCTTTTTGCTAATATTGCCGCGGGTGATGTTGCCAGTGGTGATTATTTGCTTTTCTGTTCTTCTCGTTTGGTTCGTTATATTACGAAATCTGATTTAGGTAAGTTGATTGCCGAAGAGCCTCAATTAAAAGTGGCGCTTTCAGCTATTAATGATGCGGTTTCACTTGATTTAATGGATCGAATGACTGTTTTGGGTGTGCATGTCGAAGGAAAAGAGGAAGAGGTTGCGGAAGAGGCTGGTGCGCCATTAAGTGTGGCGTCACGTTTACCAAAACTTGGTAAAAAATTAAAACTGCACCTTGGCAAATTAATGCCCGAGAAAAAAATAGCGGAGCTCGAGGAGCAAAGTACAGATACTAAGAGCAAGGTTTTAGATGTGGCTGATGTGGTAGAAGAGGTTCGACGTGAAGAAAAGTCAGCTTCTAAACATCGCCAGGCTATGTCTGATTTAAATGATCTTTTGGCTGAGTGGAAAGAAATGAAGCGCGATAAGATTTTGATGGCTTTGATTGGGGTGGTGATTGTGCTTTTAGGTGGGATTTATTTAGTGCGTCATCAGGGAGAAAAACAACAACTTCTCGAAGATTTGGAGACTAATTTGGAAATAGTAGAAATGAATATTAATACTGCCAAAACAACCGGTAGTTATGACAAAGAGTCAGCCACCACGCTTTTAGATGAAGCGGAGGACTTGGCGCTTGAAGTTTTAAATTCTGGTTATTTGCGCGGCAAGGCTAGTGAATATTTAGGTGAAATTGAGGAGCAGCGAGATTATCTTGATAATGTTACTCGCATTGAGTCACCAACTGTTTTTGTAGATTTTGCGGCCACTAACCCAACTATGAATGCGCTTGGGATTGTGCCGTTTAAGGATCGTTTTTATGTTTATGAATACAATCAGTTGCACGAGGTAGTTTTGGGCGATGAGCAGGATGTTGCGATCATTGATCCGGATGAAGTGGTGATT
>CAXCBS010000105.1:0-5111 GCA_963980845.1 uncultured Candidatus Peregrinibacteria bacterium
ATAGCTGATAGGTTTATAAAAGAATTTTATTCAGAATCTCATCCTGGAACACTACTAGGCTGCCTTGCTGCTTGGGAAGCTCAAGCTCCACTTTTAGCGCCGGCATTCACAACGATCAAGGAAACCTTCTTTCAATTTGACACAAAACTCACTAACTTTGAAAAAGCTTACTATCTTCAAGATCCAACCTCAGTCAGGTTAGAAACCATAGAAGATTTTAGAAAGCTTATGCATGTTCCTCAAGATAAATATTTTTCCAATTACTTCTCAGTCAAAAACCTACCCCTAAATAAAAAAATTACAAACTTATATCTACGGACAATCGCTCCCGAAGAGCGCATGGAAATTTTAACAATACTTCCAGGAATTAGCTCACGACCATTTATCCCCCCCTTCAAAATTTATCCCGAAGACTTAGAAACAATACGCAATCTTTCATTAAATGACCCTTCTGAAGAAGACGAATTTAGCCATATTAATGTCGCTCTTCGCGCACATTACGCACCTGAAACCTTAAACCTAGAAACTCTTACTGATAACAATGACCTTATCACAATTACAACATTTATCTGGTATCACAATCCTGAATTAGGATATCACCTTATGAAAGAATTCCTAGGATGGAAAGAAGCCGAAAATTCAGAAATCTAGCGATAATGTATAATGCGCTCATGAACACCTGCGCCCAATGTCAAAAAAGCTTTGAAATTACGTCAAAAGACTTAGCTTTCTACGAACAAATGGCAGTCCCACCACCTAAGCAATGCCCGGACTGCCGTTTAGTGCGCCGTTTTATGGAACGCAATCCAAAAAACCTTTATTATCGGATGTGCGATTTCACCAAAAACTACACTCTCTCGCAGTTTCACGCTGATCAACCTTTTCCTGTTTATAGTCCCGAATCATGGTGGAGTGTTAACTGGGATGCCTTAAATTATGGTCAAAATTTTGATTTTGATCGCCCTTTTTTCGACCAGTTTTTAGAGCTTAAAAACAAAACTCCACACCTCGCGCTTTTTAACACAGGCGGCACTATTCAAAACAGTGATTTCAACAACTGCACCGCTTATTTAAAAGACTGTTATTTAATTGCTGAAAGTGATTATTGCGAGTCATCTTATTACTCAAATTTACTTAAAAACTGCCAATCAGTAGTGGACTGTTCTGTTTGCTACAAAGACGAGCTTTGTTACGAATGCGTAGACTGCACTAACTGCTATACCCTACTCTACTCCCAAGACTGCCAAACCTGTAAAGACAGCTATTTTCTGCAAAACTGCATCTCTTGTTCTGACTGTATTGGCTGCATTAATCAACGCCAACAACAGTACATGATTTTCAACAAAAAATACTCGCGTGACGAATATGAAAAGTTCAAAGAACAATTTGCCCTCCACACTAAGGAAGGCGTGGCCAAACTAAATAAAATATGCACTGAATTTTTCCTTACAGAGCCCCGCAAAAATTTAATCGCCGAACATAATGAAAACAGCTCTGGCGACCATCTTTTTAACTCCAAAAACGCACACCATTGTTTTGATAGCATCGACTTAGAAGACTGCTCCTACTGCGCCAAACTAACCTTGGGAGTCAAATCATCCATGGACTACAACTCCTGGGGCAACAAATGCGAACTCATGTACCAATGCTCCTCCTGCGGCGATCACTGCTACAACTTAAAATTCTGCGCCAACAGCCAATCAGACATGAATAATTGTGAATACTGCGCTGAATGTTTTGGCTGCTCTGACTGTTTTGGCTGCGTTAATCTAAAAAAAGAAAAATTTTGTATTTTTAACAAAAAATATTCCGAAGCCGAATACCACGAACTCAAAACCCGCATCATCGAACACATGAAACAAACAGGAGAATACGGTGAATTTTTCCCAATCGAAATATGCCCTTATGGTTATAACGAAACCATGGCCATGGACTCTTTCCCTCTCTGCAAAGAAGAAGCCACAAAAAAGGGATTCAAATGGTACGATCCTCCAGAACAAAAAATCACAGACACCACAGATAATATTGCCACTTGCCCCTGCAGTAAAAATTTCAAAATAATTTCCCAAGAAACTGCCTTTTACAAAAAACTTGGCATCCCTCAACCTGAAAAATGCCCAACATGTCGTCACGAAAACCGCATGAAAAAACGCCAACCTCTCAAACTATGGGACCGAGAATGCGCAAAATGCAACGCGGCCGTTAAATCAAATTATAAACCCGATTGCCCAGAAATCATCTATTGCGAAGAGTGTTATTTAAAGGAAGTCTACTAGAACAAAGGCGGCACGATTTCTCGCACCGCCGGGTCTGTCTATTCGTCTTCCTCTTCGCACATTATACCAATGGCGGCGAGTCCGACGATAACGCCCGCAGCAATTCCGAACCAGCTGGCGATCACAGCTCCGACCAGGAGCCCGATTGCCACAGCGCGCAGATACTTCACGATCACGACGACTCCTTGTATTGGGTTAGCGACCTAACAACTTAAATTACCAGATCGCTAGCCCAATATTTAGATTAGACAGGCTATTCCAAAACAAATCGCGCTAAAACTAGACAATTCATCAAATAGAAAAGCAATTAATTAAAGCAAGAATTAACTATTTTGTAAAGGATTCCAAAATTTCTCTAACTAACGAATGCATCGGAAAATCCCTCACTCTCTCCATATTTCGCAAATCCAACTCAAATAATGATGTCTCGAGCGGTAACAACGCCACCTCTGGCAGAGGCTGTTCCAAATAAGGCAGTAAATCATCTGGAGCCGGTTCCTCCATCGCGCCTGGAACAAATCCACGCCTTGGATAATCAAACTGCTGCAAAGCCGCATCCACAAAAAACCTCTGTGGATGTTCATTCGCCACGTGCTGCCAACCAACTTTTTTACTATTACGTCGCTGCAAAAGACACCGCACCGCCACCATCTCCCACCCCATAAACTCCCGAATAATCTGTCCCATAAAAAAACACACCTCCAAGGGATATTCAGGATCATTTTCCTTAAGTAACTGATGCGCTTCAATAATTTGCGCCCGCTCCGCATCAGTAATACTACTATCTGGCAAATATAATCCCCCTGGTGTTTGTTTCATAGTGGCGCACTATACCACCCTAATCCCTAATTTTGCAAAAACCCAACCTCTTCCTCTATCAACCCTAACCCATTTGAAAGATTGACAAAATACGATAAACCTGTTATATTATATACCTTTTGTAACTCCTCCCATGAATATACTAAAAACAGCTCCCTTTATCATAAGTATTGGAATTGGCTGCTCACAACCTCTTGATGAAACCGAGGGAGTAATTATAGATGGCTTAGTGGAAGAGTTTAATGAAGCACATAAAGACGTTCTTTTATTTTGGGTACAAACCGAAGGACTAGCAGACGCAAAGATGGATGGCCGGGCTCTAACAGATGGAGTTCACCAGGTTGGAGAAATAATCAACACCCTTCATGAAAATAATGCAATCAGTCATTTTAGCTACGGAAGTGATTATGGCCATTATTATTACGCAGGAGCCGCCTGGGGTTGCAACGCAGACTTAAACAAAATGAGAATTAGCCTAAGGGCAGTTGAATATGACAATGAAGGAAATATTAAAGATTTAAATGGATTTACAAGCGGACTACTTGTCCATGAGGCTGCCCATGGAGTAATGCAAATATTTAGCTGTGAAGCCTCTCACGACAAGGCATTTAAACAAGGTTTTTCTAGTTATCAAGAACAGGTGAATTACGCTTTTTCACATAATGACTGGGCTTATGGCCTTGAGATTCCAGCCCAAGTTTTAGGTAGAATTTCTGTAGCTGAAACAGAAGAACGGGAATTACTTTGGGACACTTATGGCGAAGGAATTTCCGCCCAAGAAACTTATGATTACTATTATAGAGCTTGGTTCACAGATTCATTCGAAGAAGGAGATCGGCCAAGTAATACTTGTCTAAATTGGGTCCAAGATCATACTGATAATACAGAAAGCACTTTGAGCTGGTTTGATATATCTTTTGAAGAAAACGACCTGTATTTAACAGAAGAAAGCTTCCAAGAAGGCCTTTCCTTAGCCTACCCATATTATTATGAAAGAAGAGCGCAAGAATTAGAAGATTTTGCTGAAAATCATGAATTAGAAACCCAAGTAATCCCAGAATGGGCAGAATGTCCCTATTCCACTTGAATCCCTAATTTTGCAAAAACCTCCTTCGCTCTTTCTTCATCATTCTCTTTAATCAAAAAATGATCCCGGGAAAAAGCAGCCAACGGCATAATACTAATCCCCTCCTCCGCAAGTGCCGTCGCAATCGTAGCCGTTACCCCACAAACATCTGGTGGAAAAACAATATCCAAAGTAAAAACTTTCCAACCACTCTCAATTTTAATCACGTTCGCCTCATCGACCTGATTTTCATCAATAATCACAGTTACCTCCATATCATCCACGATATTAGTAAACGCACTCGGATTAATCTCCCTCGCTTGAATCATGGCATAACGCTCCGGAAGGACATACACACGACCCTGGCTAAAATAATTTTGAAGCTTAGAATTTGAACGTGTTTTCACCACTTCCAAACGAATCCCATCAATGTCACGCCACTCAACCCAATCATAATTCCGTTTTTTAAAACCATCATAACTCCCTTCTTTGTATTTAATATCACGCGTCACCAATTTCTCCCTCCATTTCCCTAAATCATCCACTTCAAACGAAATATGCTGTTTTTTCAAAAACTCCAAAGACAAATTAGACTGTTCCATAAAAAAATGCACATCATCACCTTCGGCCATCAAAACCTGTTCATTCCTAAGATGCGGCCGAAATTCCAGCCCAAACAAATCCTCATAATATTTCTGAGACCTTTTAAGATCCCTAACTTGAAGGCAAGAATGATCAATCGCTTTTAACATGTCTTAAATTTAACACAAAAAGCCTGCACACGCACAATTTTACAGGTTAGAAGGTCTGCACGTGCAGACCTTCTCAGGTTGAGATTTGTGCCCGGGCACAAATAACTCTTAGATTAGAATGCTTTTTTGAAAACCTTGAAGGTTCTTTGGTGTCAGCATGCGATGAACGCATTTTAAAAAGGCAGGTCCCGTTGGGAA
>CAXCBS010000106.1:0-5080 GCA_963980845.1 uncultured Candidatus Peregrinibacteria bacterium
CCTTTGGCTTATATTCTTGGTTTTAAAGGGTTTCATGGTATTGAATTGAAAACAGATGCGCGGGCCCTTATTCCGCGGCCAGAGACTGAGTTTTTGGTAGAGAAAACAATGGATTTAGTTGAGGGGATTAAAAAACCCAGAATCTTAGATGTCGGAACTGGTTGTGGAGCAATTGCCTTGGCGTTGGCTTCGAGTATGGAGAATGCATCTGTTTTTGGAAGTGATGTGTCGGGAGACGCAGTTAATTTGGCGAGAGAAAATGCAGCTGGGCTTGGATTGGCGTCGCGCGTGGAATTCTGGGAAGCAGATTTATTAAAAGGAATTCCAGAGGATTTAAAATTGGATGTGTTGGTTGCAAATTTGCCTTATATTGGGGAGAAAAAGTTTCATTTTGTAGAGAAAAATGTAGAGGCGTATGAGCCGCATGTGGCCTTGTTTGGAGGACATGATGGACTTCGTTTATATGAGAAATTGTTTGAACAAATAAATTGTTCAACATTGGGTATGAAGTGGGTTTTAGGAGAATTTGGATCCATGCAAAGAGAGGTTTTGGAGCAAATGTTGGATCACTTTTTCGCAGATAAAAAATGGGAAGTTTTGCCAGATTTAGCAGGTTTGGATCGGTATTTTGTAATTTATTTATAATGCTTAAAAAACTAGAGAAATTTTTTAACGAACTCAAGGAGATTGAGGCGCAAATGTCCAATCCAGAAGTGATTTCAAATCAGCCTAAATATCAAGAATTAGTGCGCCGTCGTGTTGATTTAAAACCGCGCGCTGAGGTTTATGAAAAACTAAAACAAGTTGAGGAAACGATTATAGATGCGGAAAAAATGTTAGAAGAGGCCGAGGACGATGAAACGCGTGATTTTGTAAAAGAAGAATTAGATGAGGCGCGTGAAAAAAAGCAAAATATGGAGGAAGAGGCAAAGGTGGCCTTACTCCCAATTGATCCCAATGATTCTAAAAACTGTATTGTAGAGATTCGAGCTGGCGCTGGTGGAGATGAGGCGGCCTTGTTTGGAGAAGAGCTTTCGCGTTCCTATTTTCGTTATATGGAAGGATTGGGTTACAAAATGGAATTAATTGGTCGAAGTGATAATGAGGGTGGGGGAGTTCGAGAAATTGTTTTTAAAGTGGTCGGAGTTGGTGCTTATGGAGTTTTGAAATACGAAAGTGGCGTGCATCGCGTGCAACGAATTCCAACTACTGAAAGCCAGGGTCGAATTCATACTTCAACCTCTACAGTAGCGGTTTTGCCAGAGGCGGAAGAAATGGATATTGAGGTTAATCCATCTGATCTTCGGATTGATTTTTATCGGTCACAAGGATGTGGTGGTCAATCTGTTAATACTACTGATTCTGCGGTTCGGATTACGCATGTGCCAACCGGTTTGGTAGTGTCATGTCAGGATGAGAAATCTCAGCATAAGAACAAGGCCAAGGCCATGGGTGTTTTGAGGGCTCGTTTGTATGCTTTTGAAGAGGAAAAGAAACAAGCTGAGCTTGGGGAAAAACGTCTGGCCCAGATTGGGACTGGGGATCGATCAGAAAAAATTAGAACTTACAATTTCCCACAAGACCGCGTTACTGATCATCGAATTAAGGAAAGTTGGAGTAACTTACCAGGAATAATGAGTGGTGAGATTGGGCCACTTATTGAGGCTCTGAAGCAGGCTGATCAGGAGGAGATGTTGGCCGCGGCTTAAGTTAAGTAATGATTCCCTAGGCTTTTTTTGCGTTTAAGGGCGGCTTTGGTGACTTCTTTGGCCGAAGTTAGCATGTTGCGTGTTTCGCGGAGCGGGATGTTGATTGATTTGTAAGTTTTGAGGTCAGTTTCTAGGGATTCAATGGTTTGTAGCGCTTGCTTGAGACCTTCTGGCGTGCGGGTGATTCCTACCTTATGCCACATGGTTTCGCGGATCGTGCGACGAGTTTGGGCAAGCTTGCGTTTAAGCGTTGGAGTGATGCGTTGCCATTTGGATTTGGTGAAGCGAGGCAGGCGTCCTAAGTTAGGTGTTTTTTTGATTTGTGGCAGTATTTGCGAGGAGAAAACTAGGGCTTCGAGTAGTGAGTTGGAGGCTAATCGATTAGCGCCGTGCACTCCGGTCCAGGCTACTTCGCCGAAAGCGTAAAGACCTTTTAACTTGGTTTCGCCGTTGAGGTTTGTTATAAGGCCACCGCAACAGTAATGAGCAGCTGGAGAAATTGGGATTAAGTCGATTGTTAAGTCTAAGTCGTGTTGTTTAAGTTTTTGATAGATTTTAGGAAAGCGGAGAATAGTTTCAAGTGGGCTTAAATCACGAATGTCTAGATAAGCGCCGCCCTCTAGGTCGGCTGCATATGTGGCGCGGGCAACAACGTCGCGCGGGGCAAGGTCGGCTTGTTTGTGGGCGCCAGCCATGATGGATTTGTTGTGGGAATCAGTTAATTTTGCGCCCTCTCCACGGAGAGCTTCTGATAGTAGGAATTTGGTGCGGCCATGGACTTTGAGAGCGGTGGGGTGAAATTGAATGAATTCAAGATCACGTGTTTTGAGCCCGGCCCGAAGGCCCATGCCAATTCCATCGCCAGTAGAAATTTCGGGATTGGTGGTGTATTTGTAAATTTGGCCAATTCCTCCTGTTGCAAGGACGGTATTTGGGGCAAAAACATGTATAATTTTGCCTTCTTGGATGCCTTCGATACCATAGCAGCGATTGTTTTTGGTGAGGATATCAACAGCAAAAGTGTGTTCCCAAACAGTAATGTTTTTGTTTTCGGAAACTTTTTTAACTAAGGCTTTTTCAATTTCTTGTCCGGTGTAATCACCCACAAAGGCGATTCTTCGTTTGGTGTGTCCGCCTTCTTGGGTGAGGCTTAAAGTTCCGGTTTCGTCTGTGGCAAAAGGTACGCCAATCGTGACGAGTCGAGCAATAGCCTCGGGCCCGTGTTTAACCATAAATTCTACGGCTTTTTTGTTGTTATGCTGAGATCCTGCTTCGAGTGTGTCTTTGATGTGTTTTTTGTAATTGTCGGTTTTATCAAGTACGGCGGCGATTCCTCCTTGAGCGCGGTTGGTGGAGGTTAAAACAGTGTGTTTTTTTGTGATAACCAAGACTTTGCCAAACTCAGCGGCATTAAGCGCAAAGTTAAGACCGGCGATTCCGGAGCCAATAACAATAGTGTGATATTTGTTCATTAGATATGAATTGTATCAGATTTTTGTAGTTTTTCTAGTAGTTTGTCTAGGTTGGGCCAGGTTGAGGTATCGTGAATTAGATCGGCCACGGCATGATATTGATCTTTGCGTTGTTCCCAAATTTCTTTAAGTTCTTCGAGTGCGGTTTTTTCTCCTGTTAATGAGGGTCTTTCGTAGCTGGCGTTTAAGTGTTTTCCTAACACTTCAATGGGGCAGGTGAGGAGTACTACAAAACCGGTTTGCTTGAGGGCGTTAGCACTATCTGGGTTCATCATGGTCCCGCCGCCAGTTGAAATTATCGTGTTTTTGAGTGTGGCACATTCGAGTGCTGTCTCGTGTTCTAAGGCGCGAAAAGCATCCCAGCCTTCTTCTTTGACAAATTGAACAATTTTTTTGTTCAATTTGTCCTCAATAAGGTGATCAATGTCCACAAAATCCCATCCTAGTTTTTTGGATAATGCCTTGCCAAGAGAGGTTTTTCCACTGGCGCGCATACCTGTTAAAACAATGTTCATTAGTGTTTGATTAAATTGCTAAAACGAGTGGCAAGAATTAGGGCAATTATACAAAGTCCGGTTCCAATTATAAAGGGGAGAGAGTTGTTGTAAGCGCGACCTATTGGCGCAAACATCAGGGCCCCAGCCGCAATAGCGCTCATCTGCATAAAATTTACCATTCCAGCCATTCCACCAGAACGTTCGCTGGGGAATAATTTTCGTACTCCGTAATACAAGAAAATTAGCATAAAAGCATCACCAGCTTCATGAATAAAACGGCCAAGCAGAGAAATATCGATTCGAGGGACAATCATCATAATATGGCCAATGGCAGAGAGTACGAGTCCCAGGTATAAAATGTGCAAAATTGACCATTTTTTCTCGATTAAATGAATGGCCAGTTTTGCCCATAGCAACATGGCCATAATAGCGGTGCCCATATAAGTGCCCATTTGGCGGTAATCTAATCCAAAATCTTCACGCAATAACAATCCGTAAGAAGTAATTTCGGCTCCCATGTGTACGGCCCAGATAAAAATCATACTAATAAACAAAATGACTGGGAGTTTGAAAATATCTTTTCGATATTCTTTGACTTGGAATTTAAAGGTTTCGGTTTTAGGTAAAATTACGGTTAGCGCTGCGATGAATAAAGTGAAAGTTCCGATGATTTTAAGCCATAATTCAATAGGAATTGAGTCCAAAATAAATCCTCCAATAAATACCCCGAGTCCAGCAGCAAACAGGTAAGAACCAACGTAATTTCCGATTTGGCGGTTTTGTTTTTTGTCTCCGGTTTTATAAAAAATACTGTCTACGGAGAGGTTGCTCATAGTTACTCCAAAACTACCAACTGCGTTAATTGCAAATAAGGCCCAAAAATTTGCTCCTACTAAAGAGATTAACCAAAAATTGATTCCGTTTAGAGCATAGCCAAGCATGGCAATCCGTTTGGAAGAAAGTCTGTCATTTAAAAGCCCAATTGGAATAGCAGATAAAATACTGACAATTGGAAAAATCGCAAAAAGTACGCCTTGTTGCATTCCGCTTAAGCCAATTTGGGTAAAGTAAATTCCCCAAAAAAACAGCATAGTTTGAGAAATAAACTTAGACATACTGATAAAAAATGTGGCTTTGCGAACGTCGGTATTCATGAGGCTTTTTTAAGGTCTTCCCAGAAGGTGGGGTAGGTTTTGGAAACGCATTCAGGATCTAGGATTTCTAAGTTTGGGACGCGAGATTGAATCATTCCAAAACACATGGCTATGCGGTGATCGTTATAGGTTTCGATTTGAGTGGCGCGGAGGGAGTCGGGGTTGCCTTTGATGGTGATGGTGTCGTCCGTGGTTTCGGTGTAGGCACCAATTTTATTAAGCTCGGCGTGGAGCGCTTCTAAGCGGTC
>CAXCBS010000107.1:0-4964 GCA_963980845.1 uncultured Candidatus Peregrinibacteria bacterium
CGCTTTTACCAAAGCCGCACAAATCTCCGGACAACCTTCTATTTTTATGGCCTTCACTCCTGTTTCCTCACTAAGCTGCGTAGCGCTTTTTAAGGCTATTTCAACTGTTTCATACGATCCTTTTGGCAAATCCGCCACTACTAATCCAGCAGTATGACCTCGCATCACCGCTCGAGTATGACGAATCATTTCAGCCAATGTTACAAAATGCGTCGTAGTATCGCCATAAACCACCATTCCCAATGAATCCCCAACCAACAAAATATCTATTTCGGCCTTAGACAAAATTTGTGCCGTTGGATAATCATAAGCAGTTATCATCGTTAATTTGAGGTCGCCTTTAGTTAAATTCATTAAAAATCAAAACTAAAATCCGTAGAAAAGCCGGTACTAACTCCTAGGACCTGACTTAATGGCCCTGCCACTACTGCCCAACCAAGCATTGCTACAACCACAACAATCAACGCTTTCCAAAACTTAAATCCAAACACCGCATCCATCATTGCAAAGAATAAAAACAACACCCAAATTAAAGCAAAAAACCCAATAAGCGGAATAAATAACAGCAACATCGGAGAAATCACAAAACAATAAATTGTAATAAAACCTTTCACATCAACTTCTTCCTTTCCTTTAAATAGTCTTGTGGCCGCAAAATAAATAATGGCCATTAAGAAAATTCCCATAATAAAACCATAAACACCTTGTTTAAGCATGTCGATCGGCCCATATAAACTAGATTGAATTCCAAGTGCTTCCATAAATTGCATTGAAGAACGCATGGTAAGCCACTGATTAGCAATCGTCGCTACTACTTGCACCAAGGCATAAACTCCAAGCGCTATCTTAAAATACGCTGGATTTTTCGCCACGCGCAGCATTGCGGCTTTATCTTTTTTTAAAACAGCTTTTATATCTGTTAAAAATTTTGTTGTGTCCATTTTTTTAGGAGGGTTAAAATATTAATGAGGCACTAAATATAAAGCCCCATAAAGGTTATCAGCATTTAAATCTTGAAAAATAGCCAGAAACACAAATATCACCATTCCCACTAAAACCACTGCAATAATCGCTTGTTCAGCTTTAAGCCGTTTTACATCTTTTAAAATTCTCACCAACAAAACTAACCCCCAAATCAAAACCAAAATACTCAAAACCGGCAACAAACTTAAAACTCCAATAATATAACCATGTCCAATTACTCGAAGCAAAGACAGATAATCACCACGTGCTTGAAACAAATGATTAGCCACTAAATGCAATAAATAAACAATTATCAAAAACAAAAAAACCGCCACAATCGCGTGTCCCACTGCTTCCAAAAAAGTAGGGCGATAAATAACCGGTCCATATTTAATTGGAAACAAGATTGAACCAAACGCTCCACAAAAAGAAGCCACAATCACAATAATTATAGCTGGCCAAGTAGCTGACTGATCTTTGGCCACCTTTCTAATAGCGTGGTCATTTAGTTCGACAACTTTAAAAGCCTGTTTAATAGATTGCACAAAATCCATGGCGCTATTTTACCACAGCTGCCCCAATGGCCGAAACATACTCTGCGTTCTTGGGCAAAACAATCTCTCTTTCATATAATTCCCCTACCTCAAAAATGATTTTTACAATTGGTTCAATACGTGAAAGTTTCCCAGCTAAAACTACTTTTGTTAAGTTCTCTGCTCGAGCCGCAAAAACCGCACTAGTAGCAATTGTTTGTCCTACTAAATTCGCTACTCCCGCCGCTAAATCCTCTTGCTCAAAATCAATTTCATTTGGAGTTCGGGCAATTTTACCTAAATTCGAAGCTGTCATATGCCCCGGGACCTTTCCTATCCCCTTCCCCACAATATCTTTAACACTCAAATCAACCTTAAAACGATCTCCTTTAGCAAACATTTCTACCAATTTCTCAGGATCAGACTCTTTTAAAATCAAATTACACAAACTCACAAAAGTGCCTCCCCCTACCCCGGTCCCTCCCACATGCTCAAACCCTCCATCCCGCGCGGCGACCATACAAGTCCCCGTCCCCATACTAACTACTAAACAATCCTCATCACTTTCAAAAAGCCACTTCCCCCCCGCTCCAATCGCCTGGATTTCATTTACACGTCGCACCGGCACATCAGAAATCTCTGCCGCTACTTGATGGCTTTTCCCTCCTGTTACACGGATTTCTTGTGCCCCCTCAAGATCTATTTCTGCATCCTCTATAAATTGCTCCAAACCACTCGTGTCAACCTGATTACGCTCATAAGAATCCCTACTCACAAACTCCCCCGCTTCAAACCGAACCACATCAATAGTGGACCCCCCAAAATCTATAGCTAGTATATTCATGAGCGCATAATACCCAACAAAATAATATTTTGCCAATTGATCTTCCCCAAAAAATATTCTCATTAGAGGCTAATTCCGGTAGACTTTTGCTCGTTAAATTTCAAATTTCCTTAACCCTATAAAGGTATGTCAATCCCTCTAATGGCTTTGATCGTGAGCGCGGCCGTCTTAATATATGCCGTAATCATTGTAGTCAATGTTCTTAACAAAAAACCTGGTACCACCACCATGCAAGAAATTGCTGGAGCAATCCAAGAAGGGGCCATGGCTTTCTTAAACCGCCAATTTAAAACCATTGCGGTTTTCGCTATTCTTATTTTCCTTATTATGGGCTTTGGCCTACCGCAAGGAGAACACCATGATGGCTATTTAATGGCTCTTGGTTTTATTGTTGGTGCTTTTTTCTCTGCCCTAGCCGGTTATATTGGTATGGGGATGTCTGTTCGCGCCAATGTTCGCACTACTAACGCTGCCAAGTCTGGGCTCAAAGAAGCTCTAAACGTGGCTTTCCGCGGTGGATCTGTAACTGGATTTGCTGTTGTTGGACTTGCTCTACTTGGGGTGAGTGGCTTTTACGCACTATTTACTCAAGTTTGGGACGTGCCGGTTGGTTATGCCCCAGACCTTCTTATTGGATTTGCTTTTGGTGCTTCTCTTGTTTCTCTATTTGCTCGTGTTGGTGGTGGAATTTTCACCAAAGCCGCTGATGTCGGTGCCGACCTAGTTGGTAAAATTGAAAAAGGAATCCCAGAGGACGACCCACGTAACCCCGCTGTTATCGCTGATAACGTTGGTGACAACGTTGGTGACTGTGCTGGTATGGGAGCCGATTTATTTGAAACCTACGCTGTGACTCTAATTGCAGCTATGATTTTAGCCGCCTCTACACTGCTTGACACTACTGGACAAATCGCAATTGAATTCCCACTCGTATTGGGTGCTATTGCCGCTGTAGCGTCAGTTATTGGTAGTTATTTTGTACGCCTAGGAAAAGGCGAAAACATTATGGGCGCCCTATATAAAGGGACCATCGCTACCGGCGTAATTTCTGCTGTTGGATTCTTTTTTGCTAACAAATGGCTCATGGCTGGTGATATGCGTATTTTCTACACCACACTTGTTGGTCTAGGTATCACCTTCTTTATTTTTGTGATTACTGAATACTACACTTCAACTAAATACAGCCCTGTTCAAAAAATTGCAGAGGCCTCTAAAACTGGTGCTGGGACTAATATTATTTCAGGACTTGCCGTTGGACTATTCAGTACTTTCTGGCCAGTCTTGCTAATTTGTGCTGGTATTGGAATTTCTTTTTATCTTGGTGAAACCTCTACTTTAGAAAGTGGTATTTACGGTATTGCTCTGGCAGCTGTAGCTATGCTTTCTACAACCGGCATGGTGATTGCCATGGACTCTTACGGTCCTATTACTGACAACGCTGGTGGAATTGCTGAAATGAGCAATCTTCCAGAAGCAGTTCGCAAAAACACTGACGCCTTAGACTCTGTTGGGAACACAACCAAAGCTGTGACCAAAGGTTACGCTATTTGTTCTGCGGCCCTTGCTACTCTTGTTCTATTCCAATCTTACAACGAAGAACTTATGTCTAACGGTGGTGGCGAAGAATTTGTGTTTAGCTTAACTGACCATCGTGTGATGATTGGTTTATTTCTTGGTGGAATGCTTCCTTTCTTATTTAGCGCTCTCTGTATGGAGGCCGTTGGAAAAGCAGCTCACAAAGTTGTAGAAGAAGTACGTCGCCAGTTCAAAGAAATCAAAGGAATTATGACTGGAAAAGCCAAACCTCAGTACGATGTTTGTGTTGATATTGTAACTCGCGCTGCTCTTGCTCAAATGGTTATTCCAGGTGTGCTAGCAGTTGGAGCTCCAATTTTTGTTGGTTTTGTTCTTGGTCCTCACGCTCTAGGCGGACTACTCGCTGGTGTGATTATCTCTGGACTACTCCTCGCACTCTCTATGTCTAATGGTGGAGGTGCTTGGGACAATGCCAAGAAATACATTGAAGACGGAAATTTCGGTGGCAAAAACTCTCATGCTCACCACGCCGCTATTGTTGGTGACACGGTTGGTGATCCTTACAAAGACACCGCTGGACCAGCCCTAAACGCCCTGATTAAAGTTATTAACACTGTTGCCCTAATTATTGCTCCACTAATTGCAGTTTGGAGCTTCTGGGGGTAATATAACTTCCTATGCAAAACCTCCCACAGAACGAAAATAGAAACCATCAAGGTCTCGGGACCTCGCCTAAGGCGGGGTCCCTGACCTTTTGCATTGATCAAATTGAAAACGGCCAAGCTATCCTAACTTCGGGAGAGGCAGGACAAATTAACTGGCCCACAGCCCAACTACCCAAAGGATCTCGCGTTGGCGACCAAGTAACCCTTGAAATTCCCACCAAAAAACAAGACGGTAAATGCTGCGAAGAGTGCAATGACATGGAACACATGCGGCAATTATTAGAGGAGCTCGTCAGTTAAAAACCGTGAGGAAAAATTGATTGAGCGCACGTAGTCAAAAATTTTCTACGGGTCTTATGGGCCCCGAGAAAATTTTACGAAGTTTAGCGAAGTCAATTTTTCTGAACATCCTTAAAGGAAGGG
>CAXCBS010000108.1:0-4896 GCA_963980845.1 uncultured Candidatus Peregrinibacteria bacterium
TTATTACTGCCGGCAACTTACTCACTTTTCTAGTAGAAGCCAGTGATGCCGACGGCGATACTGTCACTATTACCATGGGAGACACTCTCCCCGCTGGCGCTGCTTACACCAGCATTAGTAGTACACAAGGAATTTTCACTTGGACACCAAGTGAGAGCGATGTTGCCATTCATTCCGTAGACTTCACGGCCACAGATGACGGACCAGGATCTGGCTCCTATGTTGAGACCGTGCAAATTACGGTCAACAGTGCTGGTGGCCCTGGCGAAAACAATGCTCCAGCAATTACGAGCCTAGGCAACCAAAGTGTTTACGCTGGCAGTACCTTAAATTTTATCTTGCACGCCACTGATGAAGACGATGACACTGTTACTTTTCAGGCTACAACCACCGAACAATCAGCCCTTAGTTTAAACAATATCAGCAGTGGATTAGCTACTTTGTCCGTAGATTCCAGCTTGCTAAGCACTGGAACCAACACCATTACAGTTACAGCCACAGATGACGGTTCCCCAAACAAAAACAGTCAAACTTCTTTTACTATCACCGTCACTGCCCTGCCAACCTGTCCCACTTGCCCCACTTGTGAAACCTGTGAAACTTGCGAAACATGTGAGACCTGCGAAACCTGCGAGACTTGTGAAACTTGTGAAGAAACCACCTGCCCCTCAACCACCTGTCCATCAACTTCCTGCCCCACTTGCCCCACCTGTCCTGAACCTACCGTAATTTATGGTGGTGGTGGTGTTAGCGAGCCAAACAACAACGACGAACCAGTTTACCACTGGTCAAACGACGATGAAGACAATGACGAAGAAACTGAAGAAGAAGTAGTAGAAGAAATTCTGGCTTGCCCTGAAGCTGAAGAAGTCATTCGTTACATCACCATTACCGAAACCGAAGAAGCTGAAATGAAAGAAGAAAACAACGAAGAAGAAACCGCGGTCAAACTTCCCGAAGCTTATATCAACGACCCAACTGAAGTCCTCTACTATTATCCAAATCACAACTCCAAGTTTGACCTATTAGAACCACTTGTAATTGTACTGGCTGATGAAGAAGGACTTGAAATTCACGGTCTAGAAATCAACGGGAAATCCGCACGTTTTGACACTACTAATAATCTTCAAGGTGACCTTGATATCCATTCTGTTGTGCATACCCCACTTGAAATGTACCCCAAAAACAGCACAGTTTCTGTGATCGTTAAATACATGGAAGAAGGCAAAAACCAAATAGACAGTTACTCATTTACTTTCCGCACTGGCGAAAACCTCCCCATTTTTGTTCTTTCCAACGAAGAAACAATTACTCCTCCAAACGACATGGAAATCACCAATCTTTTCATTCACCAGGAAAGCAACAAAATTGATTTAACAGGAGAAGCGCTAAATGCTGATGAAGTTGAAACCACTTGGTACGGCCCCGAAGATGAAGTTACTGTTATTACTCGCATCAAAGGCAACACGTTTAGTATCCGAGCTCCACTAGACTTCCCATCCGGTTCTTACCAAGTTGAAATTCTGGCTCGGAATGAAGACGGTTTTGAAACCTCACCAATCAACGTTCAATTTGGAGTTAATCTAACTGGCGATATCATTGTTCATGATATCTACAACCCACTCTATAGCTCCGATCAAAACGGCTGGAAAATATGGTGGCGCTGGGCTCTAGCTATTCTCAACACTCTACTTGGACAAAATCTAGTCGGCGACGCATTCCCACAAGGTTTCCAAAGATAACGTGACACACTTAACCCGACCAGGACCTAATTTGTCGATTCCCAGCATTTTAAATAAATCCTCTTTTTTTAGTGTTTGTACCTCTTTTTTCGTCTTTCCTTTTAACTCTTCGGTAAGTAATGAGGCCGAAGCCGTGCTAATCGCACAACCTTCCCCTTCCCAACTAGCCTCCACTATTTTGTCTCCCGCCATTTTCAAATAAATTCGCACATGATCACCACAAGTTGTATTCACCCCAGAATGCGTTTTAGTAGCATTTTTCATCTCCCGCTTGTTAAGCGGATTCTTGGCTAAATCAATAATTTGTTCCTGATAAATGTCCATTTCACCCAAAGTGTACTATACTAAGAGCATGAATTTAAGTGATCTTAAAAAAGAGCTTCAAGAAAAAGCGAATTCCAGTCATGCGGAAAGTTTGCAAAAGTTCTTTAAAACCGGCCCTGGCGAATACGGTGAAGGAGATGTTTTTATAGGAATTAAAGTTCCAGAATTACGCAAATCTGCCCAGGCTCACCACGGTTTATACCTTAAAGACATAGAAAAACTCCTCCGGTCCAAAATCCACGAAGAACGCATGGTCGCACTCTTTATTTTAAGAATACAATACGAACAAGCCATTCAAGATGAACAAAACGTCCTCCCCTACATCAACCTCTACTTAAACAACGCCACCCGTATTAATAATTGGGACTTAGTCGACACTTCCGCACCTTATATTCTCGGACATTACTTACTTAATGAAGATCGTGAAGTTCTGTATAAATTTGCCAAATCACCCAACCTCTGGAAAAAACGTATCGCGATTATCTCGACTTTTGCTTTTATTAAGGAAAAAGAATTTGAAGACGCCTTAAAAATAGCTGAAATTCTTTTGTTTGAAGAGCATGATCTAATGCACAAAGCCGTGGGTTGGATGTTGCGTGAAATCGGCAATCGCAGTCTGGCCACCGAAGAAAAATTCCTCAAAAAATATTATCAAGAAATGCCCCGCACCACCCTCCGTTACGCTATTGAAAAATTCCCCGAGAAAAAAAGACAGGCTTACTTGAAAGGGAAAATGTAACTTAGGTCTTGTGGGCCCCAAATGTGAAAAAGCGGAGTTTAGCGAAACTTAATTTCGTGAATTCATTGTGGGGGAGCTCACGAGGGGGACACATTCCCCTCGTGCAAGACAAATTCTCGGCCACCAGACAGGGTAACCGAGAATTTTGCCTGCTCTTTTTGTACGCCCATTTACGGTCAGTGGGTGATCTCGAGAGGAGTTGCGAGACGATTCGCGGAGATCTGATAGCCATCTTGGGAGACATCCCAGTAGGCATTGCAGAACTTGATCACGTATCGCGTCTCTTCCCTCTTCTTGTACTTCACCCAGTTGTCGGCGAGTTCGAGACTCGCCATGGGGATGCGATTTTCGAGGAAGACCGACTGTACCTCTTGCATCCCCAGAGCCTGAAGCGGCTCCTCGTAGAGGTCGAACTGAACCTCCCAGATGATCCAGTGAGGACCTTCAAAGTAGCCGGGGTCAATGTCCGTGTACCAATCAAAGCGGCCGTCCAGGAGGACCTGGTCACACGGAATCAGGCCAGAGAGGATGCCTTCCACCAGGATAGGTCCCTTCTCGGCCTCGGGGACCGGAGGGGTGGGCGGAAGGGGCGGGAGTTCGCGCGTCTGCTGAGGAGGCGGTACCGTGTAGGGACCAGCCCACTCCAAGGGGGACGACTCCTCGTAGATAACAGGTTCCGACGTAGCGCAACCCGAAATCCAGAAGAAGCTACAAGCGGCGAGGGCAAAAGCCAACGCCGTCAAGGAGCTATGAACCTCCGAGGGAAGTTCGTGCTGAGTAGAGACGAAAATTCTCCATTTCATGTATGGTTTCTTTCTAGGGCGGACGATCAAAGAGCAGGTTCCGTATCTGTAATACGCACTCAAAATTGGGGCGGATCAACTTAACGGATCGCCATTATAACGCACCCTTGATTACTTGCAACAACTCCTCATGCACTTTTCCATTTGAAAACAAAAACCCATCTTGAATTGGCTGCCACCAACGCCCCTCAAAATCACTTACTTTCCCTCCTGCTTCTTCTACTAACAAACCCCCAGCCGCCACATCATAATTACAGATTTGAGTTGTAAAATAAGCCTCCGCCCGACCAGATGCTACCCAAGCACATTCCAGGGCCGCGCTTCCTAATTTTCGTAAATCTTGAACCTTAGGATATAACCTCGAATTAATAGGATTCAATTGCATACGTTCCCTGTCCCCTCCTTCACAACTAGTCACATAAGAGTCACTCAAATTAGCCACCTCCGAAACAGACAATTTCTGCCCATTTAAATAAGCTCCTTTCCCTTTTTCAGCCACATATAATTCATTTAAATAAGGCGCATAAATCACACCCAAAACAAGCTCCTTTCCCTTCATCACCCCAATTGAAACTGCAAAAAACGGGTTACCAATCGCAAAATTACCAGTCCCATCAAGGGAATCAACTAGCCACGTGTATTCACTATTTCGATCAAACTCACCTCCCTCCTCGGTCACTAAATTATGATCTGGAAAAATCTTCTCAATCTCAGTCCTAATCATCTGATCACTCTCCTTATCATATTTTGTTACCACATCCTTAGCACTACCACGTTTAAGCATCAATTCCGGGTCTTTTCGGAAATTCGAGAGTAAGTAATCGCCAGCTTCTTTGGCTGCCTTGAGTGCTACGTTTTTCATATGTGCTACAATACCACAGAACCTCCCTAAATATGATGTTAGTTATAACTCTTCTGATCTGTGTCGCGTTCTCATACGTGATGACGATTATCGCCCACAAGGCACATTTACCCAAAGTAATTGGGCTACTTGCTGCTGGGATTATTTTGGGCGCCACACCTTTAAAACAACTTTTTCTAGAACCGCACTTAGCACCAATTGATCATTTAGGTGATTTGGGATTTTTGGTGTTAATGTTTTTAGCTGGATTTGAAATTTCGTGGTGCATGTTGTTCAAAGAACGAAAAGACGCTTTTGCTGTGGCTAGCACTGCTTCGCTTGTACCATTAATTATGGGAACACTGGCCTTAAAATTAGTTGGATTTACCTGGGTTGCCTCCTTAGCAGTAGGTATTTGTTTAGCAATTACCGCCGAAGCCACTAAGG
>CAXCBS010000109.1:0-4811 GCA_963980845.1 uncultured Candidatus Peregrinibacteria bacterium
AAGGCGATTTTAAACCCTGGTTTGAAAACGCTAACGACCAAACCGTAGAAGGAGTTAAACACAAATCACTCCCCTTCTTCTCAGTTCAATTTCATCCCGAGGCCACTCCCGGCCCCACCGATACCAATTATCTTTTCGACAAATTCGTCGATCTTTTATAAACACATACTTTTAACCTCCCTTACAAATGCGAACCCTCTCTCGCCTAGTCCTCACCCTATTTTGTTTTGTCATGCTGATTCCGCCAGCACTTGCGGTCGATACCCCCACTTTAGACGACATTGTCTCTCCAATTGACGCTAGCAAAGCGGTTATTTCTGGAACCACCGGTGCTGATTACAAAGTTGTTGTAACTGGTGGAACTTCTCAAATCTCACCTGTTTACGCCGATTCTAGTGGATATTTTGAAATCACAGTTGCCCTTATTCAAGAAACCACTAATAACTTTTCTATTAAAGTTGAAGACGAAGATGGAAACTCCAGTGATTTAGTTAGCATTGTAATTGTTGAAGGCGTAGCCGAAGCCGCAGAGGCTGAAAGTTCTGGTGGTGGTGATCATACCGCTCCTGGAGCTCCAGATGTCGATGAATATCCAGAAGCTGTTGATGCCGATTCCTACACTTTTACAGGTTATGGCGAAGCCAGCACCACAGTTACAGAAACTTATTCAGACGAAAGTGCCGAAGTTGATTCTGATGGTTATTTTGAAATCACACTCGACCTTGAACAAGACACAGACAATACCTTTAAACTCATATTAGAAGATGACGCCGGCAATATTAGCGCTTCTACCAAAATTGAAATCGAAGAATCTTCAGAAGGTGAGGAAGTTGTAGTTGAAGAAGAAGACACCGAAGCAGAAGTTGTAGTTATTGCTCTCTCCGACATTTCTGAACACTGGGCCGAAGATTATATTATCGAACTAGTAACAGATGGTGTTGTAGAAGGTTATGATGACGGAACTTTCCTTCCAGACAGCCCAATCAACCGCGCTGAATTCACCAAAATTGTACTTGGTGCCCTTGGTTTTGAAATCTCAGAAGATGTTCCAGAAAGTGCTTTTACCGATGCTCCAAACGGAACTTGGTACACACCTTATACTCAAGCTGCTTACGAAGAAGGGATTGTAGAAGGTTATGACGATGGGACTTTTGGCGCTGCCAACTACATCAATCGTGCTGAAGCTGTCAAAATTTTACTCGAAGCGGCCGGAGTAGACGTAACCGAATCACTCATTGAATTTGATGATGTGGATGAAGACGCTTGGTACGCTCCTTACGTCGCCACCGCCTATTCTATGGGTATTATCAGTGGTTACGCTGATGGTAATTTTGGCCCTTCCGACAATATGACCCGCGCCCAAGTTTGCAAGGTTATTGTAGAGCTTTTGGCCCAAATATAAGACTATTGACATTTTTAAGGTTTTAATTATAATATGCGCCAAACACCCCCTATTATCCTTGGCGCATACTTATAATGCCAAAATTACCTGCCCTAGGGGGGCATTCACAATTACCAGAAAACGGGTACGAAAAATTGAAAATGCGACTTTTTGTGATGGACAATTACGCTGAAAACGGCGTAAAACTTGGCGTACCCAAAATACTTGAAGCTGTTGGGAGGCATTATGTCACATCATTCACAACTGGGAATACAAACCCTCATCTTCCTACTATTATTGCCCAAGCGTTAGATTCCGAACCTGGTGATCATCCACCAGCAGATGAAATTCAAAGACTCATTGAAGAAGATTTTGTTACTGGAGAAATGTGCCAACAAACTAGTGTCAACATCTTGAACCATCTCCCTAGCAGCTTTGAAAATTCCCTCTGGGACGAAGCTGTCAAAAGAGCGCTTTATAAACTTTCTTCCAAACACCTAGAAGGAGTTTCTCCGCAAACTCAAACCATTATCGATAAAATTACTCACGACGCCATCAATTTACACCGGACAACTTTAGACTTCTTTTCTCAAGCAATATTAACCGATGCTATTTTAACCAGCACTCCGAATGACATACCTTACGAAGAAGAGCTAAAAACCTTACAAATCGCTCTCCCTGAAGTCGAAAAAATAATTATTGCCGAAGCTGAAGCTGAATTCAAAAAAATGGCCCCATTCCTAACAGAATGTATAGCCTTTATGTGCCAGTACTATGACCACATGGGACTCGAAAGCAAAGTAATACATCCTGTTCTTTTAAAAATGGGAGAAGCTATATCCACTCAAATCCATAAAAAAGGGGAAATTCCTAAAACAATCGATTATAAAGCAGCTATTCGGGCTGCCGTAACCGCCTCCGCTCCAGGCGAATACGAAACCCCTATTCCCCCTGAAAGAGAGCTAATCAAAGCTTTTGAAAATGGAGCTCATACAATCGCTCGTTGTCGAATACTTAGCGAAGAAGTGCTGACCTTTATTCCAAATGATCCCGACTGGCCCACCGCCGTTAGAAACACATTGTTAGCAATCGGGCTCGAAGCCACCCAAGAAGGATCCACCGACTCTCCTTTGCACCGAATAATTATAAGTATGGGACAAAACCTGCTCCGCGCTGGCTCCCCAACAGCAATATTAGGCGCCAACCAACTAAACTCACACCTTATTCACGCCTTCACCTCAGAAAAAGAATCATTCTCTTTTGAATTATTAAAAGAAATAAAAACCACCCTAATCCGAATGAGTGAACGCGAATACGAAAACCTACAAACCGGCCCCAACAAAGAAGTCGCTATCGCTTTTGCCACCAGAGACCGCGAAACCAGACAAGAGACAACGTTAGCGGCAATTGATTTTTTTGCCAAACATAACGGAATGTGCAACCAAGCCGCGCTCCTCCAAGATCTTCAAACCCATGTTCAAACAGCTCAAGGATTAGAACCGGATGAAAATTACGATTCAACCAATGCATATCGGAATGCTCACTTCCCTTTTTCTCCAGAAGCTCTCGCGCTTGGTGAATACGAAGAAGGAGAAGGAAAACAAGCTTATGAATTAGCCGCTTTTCGATTTTCATACGGCCCAGAAGGAAAACTAAAAGACTTACGACCACTTGAAAGCCTTCTTCAAACCGCTTTAACAGCGCCTTTAGCTGTCGCGTCCACAGTTTCTCCTGAACCAATTGAAGATGCTCTTATCACCTATATTAATTACGTCACAGTTGTTTTTATAAGTCTGCATAAATTTAACAAGATTGAAAACCTTTCTGTTATTGGCGTAGATCCAAACTCTGATGAAGGAATTTGGGATCATCCAATATATGACATGAATTTAGCACCTGATTATGAATCTCCAATCCCGGTAACTCTTCATGTTGATGAAAAACTAATAACTTATCATTTAATCTCTGGTGCTTTCCGACTAATGGGAATTAATGATCGTTCAATTTACGAAAAAGAGGCTAGGGACCAAGCTTTGGCGGGAATTATGGAATTAACATCTTCTATACCGGCTGAGGCCTCTCCAAATTCTCCTATTACTTTAATTCACCATTTTCTCCCTGAACTTTTTGCCAAAGCAGATGTGCTTTTCAACATGAACGAGCTGATACAAGCCTCTCATCTTTCTACTCAATATGGCTGCACTCAAGCTCTTTTGTTTTTAGAAGATCACCCTCAAATACACGGAGGAGAAATAATCGCAGCTCTAAATACTCAACTTAGTGAAAGCTCTAAAGGATCAGCCGCCGATTATCACCAAGCCAATTTTGGGATTAACTTCTTAACCGCTGATGTTCTTTATCAAGAATACGAAGGAGAAATAAGCTTGGCTGATTACTGCGCTGCTTGGGTAAGCCATCCTGACGAACTCCCTGCACAACCTCAGGACATCTATATGGCTACCAGCATAAACTCAACCTTAGCTCGCATCGCTGGAGCTTCTCAAAAAAAATCACTTCCGCGCTCTGAACAATTCTCTTTTCTTTTTGAAAAAATCCTCCATTTACAAATCATCTTAAATGCCACTCAAGGAGTTCAACTTATCACTGGTTCAGAATTAACCGAAGAAAAATCTGCAGATATTCGAGCCCGATTTGAATTATCAAAAGAGTTCACTCTACACACCGACGAAAAAGTAATGGTTTTTCATATTTTAAAAGGAATTTTTGATTTCATGGAAAGCACGTTAGATCCTTTAAACCCACAAGACAGAAGACGAATTTTAAGAGAAATTCAACGAGAAGCTACAAAAATCACCGGCGCCACTAACCATATTCTTCCCCAAATTTTCAAACGTGCAGACGAACTATTTGGCTCCGCCACCGCCGCATCCCCCACTCCAAAAAAAGAACCAGCGAAAGAGCCGGTCATTCCTACGCTCAAAACCATACCATTCCCAAATTTTCAACGCGTTATCGCTTGTGCAACTGGCCTGCCAAGCTTTAAGACTCTTAAAAAGAAAAAGGAAGCCAGGCGACAAAAAAACACTCAAAACGCTATCGATGACGCTATCAACCGTTGTCGTACTATGGCCGTCTTTGTAAGTGAAGATATCCCAGGATTAGTAGCAAATATTGAACAAAAACGTTCCTGCGATCGAATCACCGCTTGTTATATAGAAAGGCAAAACCTAGAAGCAAAAGTAATATCACCACCAAACACTGCTTCTAAAGGATATTTTGATATTCAGTTTGGCAAAGACCAAGGGAAACCTGTTCTCTGTCGTTTAGAATACACCATCGACAACAACGCAAACTTAACTGTAACCACTGGAGATGGGGAAACCTATGGTCCAAGCGATTTTGTTGGAAAAGGAAAATCTGTAGCTCTAGGAAATTTTTACCAAGAACTAAGACGAATTACTCTCGAAGG
>CAXCBS010000110.1:0-4787 GCA_963980845.1 uncultured Candidatus Peregrinibacteria bacterium
AAAGATCAGACGAATTTTCATTTAGTTTTTGAAGTAAATCTTCCTCCACAATAAACTCCGAAGATGAATCAAAACTTGAAATCACCTGCACATACACTCCCAAATCTCTGGCAAAAGCTACTTTGCTCAAAATCCCCTCCTGCTCATTAGCCTGATCCGTAATCAATAAATAGCGTTGTGTATAAACAAAAAGAGGCAGCGATTCCTCAGCATAAAGATTCCCATTAATATCAATTCTTAAGGTCAAATCATACTCGCCCGGTTCAGAATAAGAATGAACAACTTCAATACCCTCATCACGATTCCCGTCACCAAAATCCCATCTGTAAATTACTGATTCAACTTGTTCTGGCAAAATCGAATCCGAAGCATCAAAAATAGCAGCTCGTCCCATCTCTATCTGCGAAAAAGCTGTAATTACAGCTAGTGACTCTTCTTCGACAATCTCCTCTTCAATAACATCCTCCTCAACCTCCTGGGCCGCTGCTACTAAGGGACAGAAAAGCCCCAAAAGTAACAAAAAAGCAAAAATTCGTTTCATAAAAAAATGGTCATGATTTGGCTGCCGTATTCTAGCATTTAAGAGCCCTTAGGGCCAGGCTTTACTTAAGGAGGCGAATCAGGTATAATAGTGTGATGAAAAAACAAATATCAAAAATCATTCTTAGTATCTTTGCAGCGACCCTGTTAATACCAGGTGCCTTAGCCGCTGATTCAGGCATTGAAGTAGATGCCACTGACACAGTTGCGGGTTACGGAACTCTAATTCGCATTTCTAATGCCGCTCCAAACAGCACAGTTGAACTTATTTTAGAAAAACCAGATGGCAGCCACGTAATACTTGATGCCGAAACCGGCAGCGCTGGCGTTGCCAAAACTGATATCGCTGGATTCTACACCAAAAAAACTGGCGACTACGAAGTCTACGTTCAATCTGTAAATGGAGAAAAATCCATTTCACAACCCGAAACTTTTACAGTTTATGCTGACAGCGTCTCCTCAAGCCGCTCTTTAATGGAAATTAGCGACCAAACTGCTAGTGCCAATGGAAACGACTACATAACCCTTAAAGTTCACCTTTATGACCGTTACAACAACGCGATCCAAGGTCACACTGTCGACATGCTTTCTAGCCGTTTAACAGATGAAATAGTTCGAATTTCCAGCAAACCTTACACTAATGAGCTGGGCACAATGCAATTCAATGTTTATTCAAAAGAAGAAGGTGTTTCAACCTTTTTAGCCCATGATTCTACTGAGGGAGTAACCCTCAACGATCGGGCTCGTATTGCTTTTTATGAACCAAGTGGAATTAATCAAGAAATGGGTGGAAACGTGTTTTTGTCTTCCACCGAAGATTCCGGACCAGTTAGCTATTTAATGATTTCTGACATTGGAGAAACAGTAAGCGTAAACAGTACTCAAAACTTCACTGTTACTGCTTATGACGATGATGGTAACAATGCCAGCGATTACACTGGAACTGTTCGTTTTTCTTCTAGCGATAATAACTCTACTTTACCTGATGATTACCAATTTGAAGCCGAAGATCAAGGTAGTCACACTTTTAGTTTGAGCCTTTCTTTTAAAACTGAAGGAACCCAAACTCTAACTGTTACTGATACTGATCAATTTGATATTTACGGTGAAACTAGCGTGGAGGTAGGAGCTTCTGAAACTGGAAGCAGCACTCAGACCTCTACTACAACCACTGGCTCCGAAGATCTCTCTATTTTCACTCCTATCGGAGGGACCTACAGCAGCTCTTCACTTACTTTTACTGGAGAAGCTACTTATGGACTTAACGTAATTATTTATGATGGCAGCGAAATGATTGGAGAGACTTCCGTCAACGCTGATGGTAGTTTTTCTCACTCACTTAGTGGATTAGAAGACGGCAATCATCGCTATGTAGTAACCACCGAAACTCCCGAAGGTGCGGTCCAAGAAACCGCCACAGACATTAATATAACTATCGACACCACTCCTCCAGACTTAGATCACAGCGAAATTACTCCCGAGGGAGATATTGCCAGCGGAGAAAGTTTTGGGGTCACAGCTTATGCTGAACCTGACCTCCCAGAAGTTAGTCTTATTTTTAATGGCGCTTTATACGAACTCACTGAAAACGTTTCATATAGCGGCATGTACGAAGGCGCTTTAACCGCTCCAGATCTCGGCGAATATGATATCGACATTATTTTGGTTGATGAAATTGGAAACGAAATTTCTTATGACGCTGAATTAACAGTTAACGTAATTGAAGCTGTAATAGAAGAACTCGAGGTAGCCGAAGACGACGACCTTCATGAAGCCGCCGAAGAAGAGGAAGAAGTTGAAGAAGAAATTATCAATTATCCGGGCCAAGTTACTGGCGTTGAAGCCGTAGCCGGTGACGGTCGCGTAACACTCACCTGGCAAGCTCCAGAAGCTGTTATTACAGAGACAGAATACCAAGCGTGGGTAACACTTCAAGAAACCCCAGAAGGAGCATCCATCGATTGTAATGATGACTTAACCTGTTTTGAAACTAGTTTAGCCGCCTGTCATCCGACCACTTACGAACTAAACATGCTTAGTGCGATATTTGACACCACAATCACAGAAGAAGGAGAAGATTGCATCGTAAATCACTTTTTCAGTAGTGCTCCTGAAGAACTTATAGAATACGAAGGACTATCTTTTGACTGCGCCTTTAACAAAGAAGAACTAGCAACTAATATTGATTTATATAATGATGCAATTAACAGCGCCACCGAATCATGCTCAGGTCCTTATATAGACGCTGTGAATGAAACATTAGCGCAATATAATAGTGATTTTGTTCAAGCCAATATCAACGTCAATGTTGTTGAGGATGAAAAAGAAGCCAGCCCCACCATCAATCACTACCGCATTTATTACGGCCCATCCAGCGAATTACTTGTAAATTCTGTTGATACTTTGGACACCAGTACTACCTGGTATGTACCGGAATTATTCAACGGTGCAACTTACTATTTCAGTGTTCACGCTGTTGATTCTGAAGGAAACGAAAGCCTACAAAAAAGCACCCTTGTTTCTGGCGCCCCCGAAGCCGAAGAAGTAGTAGCTATCCAAGAAGCTGAAATGCAAAAAGAAGAAGAAGAACAGATTGAAGAAGCGGGAAGAGGCGCTATTGAAACAGCCACCGAAGAAGAAGAAATTCCAACTGACACTGGCCCAGAAGTAGCCTGGTTAATTCTGCTTAGTATCGGGTTTGCACAAGCCTACAACTACTTCCGCAAACGTGGACAAACTATAATTGTACCGATTCACGACATCAAATAGACAGCGGCAAAAGAACCTGTTAAAGTCTTTACCGTATGGAATTTTTAATACAATTTATTGGTACGGTTTTTGATCTCATTGCTCTGGCCATTGTGGCCCGAATTTTAATGTCTTGGTTCCGCGCCAGCCAAAGCGGCTCCATGTTTCGATTTTTATACGATATTACTGAGCCAATTTTAGGGCCAGCAAGACGTATTGTCCCCTCAATTGGGATGATTGATTTTTCACCAATTGTAGTGTTGATTTTGCTTGATATTCTTCAGAACTTCATCATTCGTATTTTGGTTCAAATTTAAATGGAAATTAAACTTTACAGCACTTTAACCAACAAAAAAGAAACCTTTGTTCCTGTAAAAGAAGGAAAGGTTTCAATGTATTTATGTGGGCCAACCGTTTATGACCACGGTCATTTAGGACACGGACGCTCCGCAGTGGCTTTTGATATTATTCGTCGCACACTTGATTACTTTTACGGCCCTGAAAACGTTAAATTCGTTACTAACTACACTGATGTTGATGACAAAATGATCACGAGAGCCAACGAAGAAGGAATTACCGTCCCAGAACTTGCCGCACGCATTATCCCAGAATACGAGGCTGATTACGCGGCCCTAGGTATCAAAAAACCAACTATTATAACTCGCGCCACTGAATACATTCCGCAAATGATTGAATTGGTTAAAGCCTTAATTGAAAAAGGCTATGCCTATGACGTTGACGGTGATGTTTACTATGAAATAGAAAAATTTACAGATTACGGAAAACTTTCCAACCAAAAACGTGAAGATCTCCAAGAAGGAGCTCGCGTGGCCGTGGATGACAAGAAAAAACATCCGCATGATTTTGCTTTGTGGAAAGCAGCCAAGCCCGGCGAACCCTCCTGGGACAGCCCGTGGGGAAAAGGTCGCCCTGGGTGGCATTTAGAGTGTAGTGCTATGTCTCACGCCAACCTTGGACAACCATTTGATATTCACGGTGGTGGCATGGATTTAACCTTCCCGCACCACGAATGTGAAATCGCTCAATCCGAAGCTGCGTATGATGCCAAATTCTGTAATTACTGGCTTCATAACGGGTTTATCACCATCAATAAAGAAAAAATGAGTAAGTCATTAGGCAATTTTTTTACACTCAAAGACATCTTCAAAAAATATAAGCCACAAGCAGTTCGTTACTTGTTTTTAACTGCTCACTACCGCAGCCCCATTGAATTTAGCGACGACCAACTCACTCAAGCTGAAAACTCCCTTAAACGAATTCATGATTTTGTACGAAATCTAAAAAACTCAAACGGCTCCGACTCAGTCGACCCAACCGCCTTCCTTTCCGAATTTGAGACTGCCATCAGCAATGATTTTGACACTGTAAAAGCAATCGCCGCCTTATTTAGTTTCATCAAAGAAGTAAACAAATTAAACGTCTCCACAGAAACCGCGGCCGAAATCATGAAAACACTTGAAAAAGCTGACACCGTCCTT
>CAXCBS010000111.1:0-4768 GCA_963980845.1 uncultured Candidatus Peregrinibacteria bacterium
CCACAGGATGAAGAATGTTGCCAGCACATCTGCAAACAACGCGGCGCCCGCCATCATGCCGGCGTACTTCTTGTCCCACGACTTAGCCAGCTTGGAAGACGCCAGCCGCATCAAGGACCCTAAGCACACCGCCACACAGAGGGACATCCGAACAACAGGATCTTGACTCAGGAAAAAGACGATGCCAAAGCCAAACATCGAAGGGTTGAACCACGCTTTCCGCTCGTGCAGCAACGACCACAGCAGCGACCACAGCACTCCAATACCAGCTGCCGCCAGCATCACCAGCTTCAGCTCTCGCGAAAAGTTCATTCCCTCAGATGCCAACACGGCAATGTTGGCCCAGATCTCAGGCCCCGGAGCCGGCAGCGCCGTGCCTTCACCAACCCCTCCTACCTCAATTAGCAGGTAGAGGGCCGGTGTTGCCACGCCCAAACCGATCAAAACTCCAAGGATCTGAAACACGAACCTCCACCGCAAAGGGGTCCCAATGGTATCGCCAACCTTGATGTCGGAGAGCCAGTCTCCAGCCACCGCAGCGCTCGAGGCGATCAAACCTAGAGCCAGCAAACCAACAGGCCCACCACCGAAGCCAGCCAAGGCCGCTCCGATGATCATGACTTTGACCAGTGATGCGATGGGATTTATGTCGGTTGAGCCGACACAGTAGACCGAGACCAAGACCAGAGGCCAGGCCACAATCACCCCCAGGCACGTAGCCAATACAGGGACATCCCACAACCACTGGAAGAACACCGCCAGAAGGATCACGTTGCCAGCGAACACCAGTCCGTAGACCTTATACGCCGCACGCTTTTCCATCTTCAAGAGCTCTTTACCCCAGAACGCGACCTTCTTTTCCGTCACAGCTTCAACTTCAGCAATTCGCTCCCTTTTTCTCAGCTTCATCAAGACTCGGAAAGCGGGCAGTGTCAGCCCGGCAGCCATCATCAGCGCAATTGATGACCACATCTTCCAGTTCTCATCTTCGTGGATAATTGGGAGCTCCACGTAGTTAAAGAACAGCGCACCCAGGACCAATGAGATCCCAACATGGTATCGCACCAGAATTCCGATCGCGTAATAGAGCGGGCTGGTCAAATGCACCAACCGAGAATCGGATTTCAGTACGCTGGGCCACCATGAGGGATTGAAGTTGCTATAAAAAGTCCCAGCGAAGGAGATTCCCATCGCTGCCAGCAGGTGCAACCAGGTCTTTACGACCTCCTGCCATCCCTTATTGGTAGGGAGACCATTTGTTTGAAGATCAGCGCACGCAGTTGCTGTGGGCCATTCCAGCCCCAACTCGTGCACCAGTCCCCACCGCCCGGGGAGCACGTACAGCATCCCCTGGAAGCAGACGAACGGCAGGACCATCATGACCTGCCAAACTTCCAAGTCAAAAGACGGCGCCCCTACCGGAAGCCTCTGGTTAATGAGCATCATAGCGACGATCACGACCAGAGTCCAAGCAGAAAACGCAGCCCCAGAAGCAGCGGTTTGGACCAAGTTCACTCGTTGAAGGTTTTTGTCCACGCCGAACAGCGAGTACAAGAAGACAGCGGTCACGCTGCCACCTAGCGCTCCTTCAAAGCGCAGGATAAGGTTGAGGCAGATCAGAGCTACCGCCGCTGGGATCAGAACGACCAACAGACAGCGCCAGACACGAACCAGCCAAGAAAAGGTTATGGAAACGGGGCCACGCCCCATCTCCAGTTGGAGAGTCTCAGCTTGAGACATAGGCGAACCCCTTTATCAGTTGTTAGAAAATTTCAATAGAGAGTGGCTTATCCCTTATTCGAGACAAAATCACCACTCGTAAACACGAACGAAACTTTGCCCACATTTAAGGGACACACTTCTCTCCATTGAAAGCCAAATTGTCAAAGAACACAGGGACCCTTAATTTAAGCAACAAATGGCTTGTTTAAGCAAAAAAACCCGCTTCCCATTCATCTCAAAATCTGGCAAAGCACGCTTACATTGAAGGCTGTGACGAAGCCCCTTCCTCCCATCCCTTCCAAACCATTACCGGTAATTGAATCTCATGCCTAACCGCATGACCTAAGCTATAAACCGTACTCCCCTCTTTAGTTTTAACAGGAGTAATTCCTGCAAATTCTGCCTCCAGAACATTTGTAATTCCATTACAAACCGCACTTTCTCCTCGCATTACAATACTCCAGCCAGCTGTATCAATATCCATTTCACTCGTTTCTCTAGCTTTCGCCGCCTTTCTTTTATCAGAAAGCGTCAACCCGGTTCCTTTTTGAAGCGCCCCTCTCCATTTATGCATTAAAATTTCGCAATCACAGCCCTCTTTTTGAAAAACCGTAGCCTCTCTATCTTGCACCCTCTCCACAAAACCAACACTACTTAAATAGTCTCTCACACCTCTTATCAGGCCATCAACTTGCTACCCTGTTACAGAGTAGTGTTCTCTTTGAAGATAAACCATTGCGCTTTCGCGACCCTCCCCAAACGGGACTGTCGACGGCTTATTAGCCGCATCTTGCGAACTAATAAAAGGATTTAATCCCAATAACTCTCCCTTCCCTAAAGGTGTTTCTGACATATTTTTGATTGATTGTAAACTGGCGTTCCCGACAGGATTCGAACCTGTGGCCTCAAGCTCCGCAAGCTTGCGCTCTATCCAGCTGAGCTACGGGAACACGGGCCCTAATTTATAGAAAACCCCTGATAAAATCAAGCCAAATCTCTATTTAACAGCTCCTAAAAACTGAGAACAACCTGAATAAGTCGATCCATCGCCAAGTTTAATCCCATCTAAATCTGTCATTTGCGCCCTAGCTTTAGCCAAGTATGGCTCTATCCCAAAAAATTCTGCCTGATTTTCAAAGCCCCACGCCTGCGGATCCAATGCATCTGCTCTTAATTCCAAAGTTAACCCTAATTCACTCATCCCCACACTTAAAGTCTCCGTATGCAAAGAACCAAAATCAACCAATACCGGCCCCTCCCTCATAGCCAAATTAGCCAAAACTTCTAGCTCACGATCAACGTGAACAACCTGTTCATAACGATCTATTAACTCCAAAAACTTATTTCTATACATACAATGAACAAACATTGCCTTCTTATCCCCTCCTTCAGCAGCAGCTCGCAACTCTGAAGGTCGATAAACTGTCATTTCCTCTCCATCTTCAACAGTTAAAAATGATTCATCTTGCTCAAAATCTTCCACCAATGGCACAACCTGAGACACTGTGTTGTGAACCTCTTCTCGATTACTTGTATCAATACTCACAAACTCAATATCTGTTGAATCTCCATAAATAGCCTCCATTATCATTCGACAAGAATAACCTTTATCCAAAAAGGGCATCAAAAAATTACGCCTTTCAGCAAAACTCAAAGAATCATCCAGCGCCACACTATAAATTGCTTTTCTTTCTGCCGGAGCGTCTGGCGAATAAATCTCTACAAACTGGCCAGGAGTCATCCTCTTAAATTCAGACCTTTTATACGTCTCTTTTATCCTTTGCAAATCAGGCGTAGATTCAAGCCCAAAAACACGAATATCATAAGTTAAAATTAAGTGTTCCATCGCTTCAAACAGTTGTCGGTTCATTTTATGATGTTGCTCTCGATACTCAGGAAGATTTTGATCATCACCATAAGAGTGCATCGTTGGGAAAAACAAAAACGGACCTTTATCAGAACCTGGATTTTTTGATGGATGAGTTTTAATTTTAACGTCATCCAAACTTAAAAGAGAAGCTGCCGCTTCAGTAAAAGGCGCCCTATTCCCCAAGGACCGATCCACCTGCTTTACAGTTTCAACTATCGGCGCTGGCCGAGTTACAGAAGTCACGTCTTGCTCCTCTCCTTCACAAGCCATCCCAGCCGCCACACCAGCAACCATTAAAGAATTTCGGGCAAAAGACCCTGCGCTAAGTTTCATATATATTTTATTTAAGGTGAATATATTAAAACATTTTGGAGAAAATGTCAAGTAAATCACCTCAAACTTTCAATTGCCGTTTTTCGATCCTCCGCGCCAAAAACATACGACCCAGCCACCAACATATTCGCCCCCGCCTCAACACACAATTTCGCCGTATCGTTTTTCACTCCTCCATCAATACAAATATCTAAATCTGGCCGTTTTTCTCGAACCCATCTAACCTTATCCAAACAATCATGCATAAAAGACTGCCCCCCAAAACCAGGCTCCACAGTCATCACTAAAACCATATCCACAACATCTAAATACGATTCAATATCTTCAATTGCCGTCCCAGGATTCACAGCCACCGCCGCTCTCACCCCTGCCGCCTTAATCTGTTCTAACACTTCTCCCGTCTTTTCCCCGCAAGCCTCCACGTGAATTGTAATCATCCACGCACCCGCCTTCACAAAATCATCCACATATTTCTCTGGCTCACTCATCATTAAATGACACTCCACTGGCAACTTGCTTTTAATCTTTGCCACCACTGGCGCCCCAAAAGTCAGATTCGGCACAAAATGCCCATCCATCACATCGGCGTGAATAAAATCCGCGTGTTCATCAACAGTCGCAATCTCCTCATTTAGTTTCCCAAAATCCGCAGAAAGTATTGATGGCCCAATTTGTACTATATTATTCATTGTGTAAAAAATACTTGATTATACGAATTTGTGCAAAACTTACTAGATGTCATAGTCCTTTTTTCTATACCGCAGCCTAGATTTGACATGTGAATTTGAGGCAACCTGAAATCATTTTATACCTGTCAAGCTAAGCTCCTATCGCAAAAATTAA
>CAXCBS010000112.1:0-4715 GCA_963980845.1 uncultured Candidatus Peregrinibacteria bacterium
TTATATCTAATGGCACGCTTTTTTTGGGTGAATTCCAAGTAGCAGCCACTCCTCCTTATCCTGATTTAATTATCAGTGATCTAAATGGAGACAACGGACAATTATTTGTAACAGTTGAAAATCAGGGGACGCTAGACATGGAGGCTCAGGAATTTTCACCTTACCTGTATCTTTATGTAGATGGGGAAAGAGAATGGATTTATAGTTATCCAATGTATTCAGATATTAGTTTTGTCATGGCTGGGACTTCGTATGTTTTTGAATTAGAACCAGTAGAAGGAGTTCATTTATTAAAAGTTTGTATTGACCCAACTGATGAGATTAGAGAGCAAGATGAATATAATAATTGTTACGAAGAATTAACTGCTTAAACTTATGATTTGTGCAAAATGTAAAAAAGAAAGCACGCGCGTTCTGGATTCGCGTGACACTAATGAAGGTCGCCAAGTTAGACGGCGGCGGGAATGTGAAAAATGTAAGTTTCGATTTACCACTTTTGAGCGTGTTGAAACCTCGCATTTTATTGTGATAAAAAAAGATGGTTCGCGCCAACCTTACCAACGTGAAAAAATCGAAGGTGGTATTTGGAAATCTTGTGAAAAAAGACCGGTAACAGAAGCTCAGGTAGAGGAAATTTTAAATGATTTAGAGGACAAACTAAGCGCGAACGGCAAAGAGATCCCCTCTAATTTAATTGGAGAGTTTGTGATGGATGCTTTGAAAAAACTAGATGAAGTGGCTTATATTCGATTTGCGTCGGTTTATCGGCAGTTTAAAGATGTAGATTCGTTTAAAAAAGAGCTTTCTAAGTTGTTGCAATAGGTTGAGACTTGTCCTTATGGGGTTGACTTGCGCTTTTTTACATGCTATAATTATATAATCTCCTGATGAGATTACATGTTCCTTGACAATCTACCTCTTTAAAAAATATAAACCTTCGACTTTCTTATTTATAAGAAGGTTAGGCCTAACTTTTTTAAATAAACACAATTATGAAAAACAAAAAAATTGTTTCTCTTGTTGCTGCTGGCGCTCTTATTGCTAATTTAGCTTTAGTTGCTGCTGTTTCTGCAGACACAAATACTACTATGGACCAAGCAATTTCTGCTGGTACTCTTGCTATTGATAGTCTTCCTACAGTTAGTTCTTGGACTGATCTAAACGTATCTCTTACTGCTCAAGAATCTAATGTTTCAGCTGTAGCTGGATCACTTGATTTCTCTGATATGCGTGCTCAACCTGCTACTACTTACGCTCTTTCTGCTAAAGCTACTAACCTACTAGATATTCCTTCTGGTGTAACTTTTGCTGTTAATAACTTTAAGATTAGAGCTAATGGTGGTACTCCTCAAGCTACTGATGAAGCTAACAGTACTGAATGTACTAATGGTCAAGCTGGTGCAACTTATCTTGCTATCGAAGCTACCAACCAATGGATGTTCCGTGACACTGATGGTAAATCACGTGCTATGGACTGTACAGCTACTCCAGACTTCCGTCTAGTAGTTCCTGCTCAACAGTCTTCAGGTTCATACCGAACTACTGTTACTTGGTCTATTGCTTAATTCCAGACCAAATTTTTCTCATCATGAGGTTAATTAAATTAAAGAGGTGATTGTTCAATACTTAAAAGCCCTTCCTGATTTATACTAGGAGGGGCTTTTTTTCCACTCCCTTGCTGATAGGGTTAAATTATGCTATAATTATATAATTCATATTTTTAATTTTACAATTTAACCAAAATAAATATGAAAAACAAAAAACTTGTTTCGCTTGTTGCCGCTGGTGCTCTTCTTGCTAACCTAGCTTTAGTTGCTGCTGTTTCGGCAGATACAAATACTACTATGGACCAAGAAATTTCAGCTGGCACTCTTGCGATTGACACTCTTCCTACTGTTAGTTCTTGGGATGATTTAGGTGTATCTCTTACTTCTCAATCACAAAGCGTAGATGCAGCGGGTGGAAGTCTACAATTTAGTGATATGCGGGCTCAACGTAATACTACTTATGCCCTAGCTACCAAGGCTACTCACTTTTTAGATATCCCAAGTGGCGTAACTTTTGATGCTTCTAATATCGCGATTTATGGGAACGGCGGAGAAGGAACAATTAATGACCGAGCTAGTAGTACTAAATGTGGCGAAGGAGAAACCCGATCTTCTTATTTAACCCAAGCAACAACTAATAAATGGCTTTACCGCGACACAGACTCTGAGTCTCGTGCCATGGATTGCCAAGCTACTCCTGGTTTTGAAATTAGTATTCCTGCTCAACAGTCTTCTGGTAATTACACCACTACAATTACTTGGTCTATTGCTTAGTTTAGAGGTGATTTTATAGATACTTAAAAAGAGCCCCCTTTACCTTGTATCGGGGCTCTTTTGTTTGACTTACCTCTTTTAAAGTGTTATAATTATATGATCTCGTGATGAGATTATGCGTTCTTTGACAATCTGCCTCTTTAAAAAATACAAATCTTCGACTTTCTTATTTATAAGAAGGTTAGGCCTAACTTTTTTAAATAAACACAATTATGAAAAACAAAAAAATTGTTTCTCTTGTTGCTGCTGGTGCTCTTCTTGCTAATCTAGCTTTAGTTGCTGCTGTTTCTGCAGATACAAATACTACTATGGATCAAGAAATTACCGCTGGTACTCTTGCGATTGATAGCCTTCCTACAGTTAGTTCTTGGAGTGACCTAAACGTATCTCTTACTTCTCAAATGTCTGATGTTACGGCTAGTGCTAACTCACTTCAGTTCTCTGATATGCGTGCTCAGCCTGCTACTACTTGGGCTCTTACAGCTAAAGCAACTCATCTTCTAGATATTCCTTCTAGTGTTACCTTTGATGTTTCTAACTTCCAAATTAGAACTAATGGTGGTTCTCCTAATGCTGCTGATGAAACCAACAGTACTGAATGTGCTAATGGTCAAGCTCGAAATCTTTACGAAGCTCAATCTCTAACTAACAGTTGGACTGCTCGTGATACAGACGCTATGTCTCGCGCTATGGACTGTAAAGCTACTCCAGACTTCCGTTTATCTGTTCCTGCTCAACAGTCTTCTGGTTCATACCGAACTACTGTTACCTGGTCTATTGCTTAATTCCTAGACCCAAATTAAAGAGGTGATTGTTCAATTCTTAAAAGCCCCTCAACGTATATGAGGGGCTTTTTGCTAAGTAAAAAGCTTGAATCTACTCCTGAAATCTGGTAAAATAATAAGAAACAAAATAAACATCAAAAAGTGACTCATCACAAAACACATCACAAGCACCACAAAAAACGCAGAAAGAAAATTAAAATCTTTCACCCTAAAAAGCCGTGGATTATTGCGGCCATGATTGCGTTAACTATTGGGATGGCGGTGGGAGAACACCATTTGGAAAAACAGGTTTCCCCAATGATGGCGACTAAGTTGAGCCAAAATTTTCAGACTTCGGCTTTTAACCCAATTACAACCAGTAAGGTTGGTTTTATGCGTGCTTTTTATCGAGTTTCGTTTTTATCAGCTGACTCAGACAACCCCTTAGAAGAAGAAATCACCCCCATTAAAGAAGGAGTAAAAAGAGTTTGTTTTTGGGAAGATCCGGACGAAGAAGTAATTTATTCTGGAGAAACGGTTGAAGTAAAAATCACTGAAGATATTCAAGTTGGAGATGAGTTTAGAGCCGAGGTTTATGTCGAAAACACTGGTAACGTGACCTGGTATGGAACGGGAAGCGGTTGCTTGGATAAAACAATGGTTTATTTAGGAACTATGAAAGAAGAAGATCGCGCTAGTGAGTTTTTTGAAGTTGGAGCCTCTAGTGGTTGGATTGGAGATAATCGCATAAAAATGATGGAAGATGCAGTGCAGCCTGGCGAGACAGCAACTTTTGTTTTTACTGGCACGGCACCAGACACGGAAACTATTTATCGTGAATGGTTTGGGCTGGTGGCGGAACATATAACTTGGTTTGATGATTTTGAAGTAGCCGTGGATATTGAAGTTGGTGAAGTAAGTGAAGAAGAAAAAGACATCGTACAATTTATGAAAAGCATAAGTGGAAACACGGCCAGCTTAGACTTGGAAGATCGCTGGTTTGATATTAATTTATCTAATCAACAATTGTCGCTAATGGCAGGAGATGTTCCGGTTTATCAAATGACAATTAGCTCTGGGGCGTCTAGCACTCCTACTCCAACTGGAACTTGGCATGTTTTGAACAAGCAAGAACTGCGTGTGGGAGGAGCCTGGCCACATTATCGCATGCCTTACTGGCAAGGATTTACTGTTTGGGGCCATGGTTTTCACGCGCTTCCTTATCTTGAGTCTGATGGCGGAGTGTTCTGGAGTGAAGCCTTAACTCATATTGGAATCCCGGTAAGTCATGGTTGTATTCGAATGTTGCCTGATGATTCGGTGACTGTTTATGAATTTTCCGAAGTTGGAACCGAGATTTATATTCATCATTAAGGTATAATGTGAGTAATGATAAAAGGCATACTTACAATTTTTTCGCGTTACGTGCACCCTTTTGAAAAAAAGGCAGATAAGTTTTTTAAAAGTGTGAAATCTGGTAGTAGCCGGGGTAAAACACATAAGCGGCTAGAGGTTTTAATGCAGGAAAATTTGGTGATATTGAATTTGTGGATGGAAAAAAAATATAAAAACTATGTGTATTTAAAAAAAGGAGTGCGGCGGCAGATGTATACGGATGTGGAAATTTTGA
>CAXCBS010000113.1:0-4706 GCA_963980845.1 uncultured Candidatus Peregrinibacteria bacterium
GCGGGCGACTATCATGAGGCCTTGGTCTTCATGGGCGAGGACATCACGGTCCAATCGCTGGACAGTCCTGACTCCACCCACCTTTACGGTGTGGAAACCGGCACCTACGACGCCCTAATCCTGGCTTCCGCCGGCGAATCGGCTTCGCTCGTGGGCTTCACACTCCACGGCGCCGGCGGCCGGGTGATTGAAATCACTGACTCCACCCTCCACCTCCAGCAGCTCACCATCGATGCCAGCGTCAGCTCGATCGGCATCAAAATCTACGGAGGCTCTGGCTCCCAGATCCAGAATGTCCGCATCGACAACCCCTCCCAGTACGGCGTCTCCATCTACGGGGGCGCTGCCGGCATCGACATCTGGAATCTCATAGTCACCGCAGCCGGCAGCGCCGGCCTCCGCGCCAGCGAATCCTCAGAATTCGCGGCCTACAACTCAGTGTTCTACGGCAGCGGTTACGGCGGGGTTTGGGTCAACGAGGGGAGTGCTCACGTTGAAAACTCAATCTTTGTGAACCACACCTACTACGGAATCCATCTCGACGATTCCAGCTACACCCTCACCGCTGACTACAACACTGGCCATGACAACGACCTCGACTTGGCCAGCGCTCACGTCACCCTCGGGGCCGGCAATGCCACGCAGGATCCGCAGTTCACAAACCCCACGGCTGACTTCACGCTCAGTCCCGGATCTCCCTGCGAAAACGCCGGCAATCCCGACTCCAGCCTAAATAACCCGGATGGCACCCGAAACGACCAAGGAGCCTACGGCGGTCCCTACGCCCCACCTTAAAAAAAGCGGTCCCCATTCCGGCGGGCCGCTTTCTCAAACGCCCTCAATTATTTATGCGGCAAAATATTTACCGAAAATTTAGCCAAGCAACCCATTTTATGAGTTAGAACTCCAACATATTTAACCCGCACTTTTTCAGCGAGACCCAGCTCAGACAATCTCTGAATAAGCATACCAAGAACAGCACCATTTGCCTCCGGAGAACCCATTACCACTGGGACAAAAAAAGCAGTTGAATCTCCCCCAGAGCGCTCCGGTTTTTCCACATGAAGATGTCTTTCTGTTCGTAAATAGCGCGCCAATTCTTTTGCAATTAGGCCATTTGCCATCGCCTCAAATTCGCGCAGATTACAAGCCAATGAAGCCATTCCCGCTAACATCTCCGGATTGGGAGTTTGCTGTCTAAGTAGAGTCCCTATTAATATTCGAAACTGCTGAAAACTCACCGCTGGCATTGAAATTGCAACCCCTTCCGAAGAGGTCGCCTGAGGAGTTTCTTGCTTTTTAAACAACTCTTCCGGAAAAGGAATTTCATGTTCGCCAGACTTGTTAGGTCCTGCCATTGTAGGGTGAATTAGGAGTGGAGGCTCATCCTACAAACAAACCTCGCTACTCGTCAAGCTTCTTAAGCGGTGCCACTGAGGCCGCCAGTTTTTTAACTCCGTATTTCCCATCTTTAAAAGCCACGGTAATCACTCCACCTTGCACTGCGGCTACCACACCTTCACCAAAAGTATGATGATGCACGCGATCGCCAGGCGAGTACTCGATGATGTCGCCACCGCCCACAATATCGTCATCTGGTAATTGATCAATCCCATCATAGCCTGGCTCTGGATCAGGATAAAAACCACTCTTTTTCTCCACCGGAACTCGTTTCATTCCCCCAGCAAAACCTTTTCCTTTCTTTTTCAAATACTGTCCTAAAATCCCACCAACTTCACGCGCTTCTTCGGAAATATTTTCATCATCCCAATTTTTCTCTACTAAATCCTCTGGTAAATCGCGCAAAAACTGTGACGGTGCGTTTTGTTTAATATCTCCATACAACATCCGGCGTTCTGCATATAACAAATAAGCTCGCTCCATGGCGCGAGTTAGTCCCACATACATTAGTCGCCGTTCTTCTTCTAACTCATTCTGCTCAAACATACTGCGCGAATGAGGGAAAACACCTTCTTCCATTCCACAAATAAAAACATTTTTAAACTCCAGCCCCTTCGCCGAATGTAAGGTCATAAGCGTCACGGCATTATCATCATCTTCAATTTTATCTAAATCCGAAATCAACGCCACCTCCTCCAAAAAAGTTGATAAAGAAACTCCCGGTTCCAACTGGTCATATTTACTAGCCACAGATACCAGCTCCCGTACATTTTCAAACCGCGTTTCACCATCTTCAGATCCATCTAATAAAAATTCCTTATATCCACTTTCTTCAATCAAATGTTTCAAAACTCCTGAAGCTGGATATTCACGATTAACGTTTTGCATTTTTTGAATAATTTTTATAAATCGTCTGAGTGTCATCATCTTGGTTTCCGGCAATCGATTCTCGCCAATCCCTTCAATATCGCGCATTACAGAATACAGCGTCTCATCCCCCCGCGCCCGACTCAGGTCATGCAATATCTCTAGGGTGCGCGCGCCAATTTTTCGCGGTGGAGTATTAATAATCCTAAGCAAACTTACGCTATCCGCTGGATTTTCAATCAGCCGCAAATAAGACAAAATATCTTTGATCTCTTTGCGTTTATAAAACTTCACACCGCCAACAATTCGGTAAGGAATAGCGTGCCGCATCATCGACTCCTCAACTACACGCGACTGGGCATTTGTCCGATACAGAATCGCAAAATCGCGATAGTCCGGCTTCTCATGTTTTAATAATATTTCTTGAATCTCCCGCGCTATCATTTTCCCTTCATCTCGCTCATCAATTGCCTCCCAGATCTTAATTTTTTCACCACCTTTTTGTTCAGTCCATAGTTTTTTCTTAGTGCGTGATTTATTTTTTTCAATCACCGCGTGACTAGCATCCAAAATTACAGATGTTGAACGATAATTTTGTTCCAATTTCACTACCACAGCCTCGGGGTAATCCTTTTCAAAATCCAAAATATTACGCATCGTCGCCCCTCGCCACGAATAAATCGACTGCCAATCATCACCCACTACACACAGGTTTCGATACTTCTCCGCCAGCATTCTTATCAAAACATACTGCGCATGATTTGTATCCTGATACTCATCCACAGAAACATATTTAAACCGTTCTTGATACTCGTCGAGTACCTCGGGCTGCTTTTCAAATAATTGCACAGCTTTCATAATCAAATCATCAAAATCTAGCGCCTGGTTTTGTCCTAATCTCTTCTGATAAATTGGATAAATTCGGGCCACTTGTTCCGTAAATTGATTGTGCATTTGCCGTGAATATTGCTCTGGCGTGAGCAGCGCATTTTTCGCGCCCGCAATCGCACCCAAAACCGACTTAGGATTTAATTTATCTTTTGGGATTCCCAGGTCCTTCATAATCGTTTTCATCAAAACCTGCGTATCCGTATCATCATAAATCGCAAACTTATCTTCATATCCAAGCAAGTGCAAATGCCGACGTAAAATCTGCACACACACGGAGTGAAAAGTCCCTACCACCGGCAAGTCTGTTCGATGAAAATTAATCCCTTTAGCTCCTTCCCACATTGCATTTACCTGCTTTTCTCCATACATTAAATCCAAAATTTTCCGTTTCATTTCGCTAGCGGCCTTGTTGGTAAAAGTCACAGCCAAAATATTAAAAGGCTTCACCTCACGCTCAGCCATCAGATAAGCAATGCGGTGAGTCAGGGCCCGCGTCTTGCCACTGCCTGCTCCCGCCAAAATCAAAACCGGGCCGTCAATTGCGGTTACCGCCTCCTGTTGGGGCTCATTCAATCCTTTTAAAATCGGGTGTATTTTTTCCATGGGGAATCAATATACCACAAAAAATTACAACTGCCCCAGGATCTTCTGCACACTAGCCTCGGCCTTGGCATCCCCTCCTTTTCGCGCCAAATCTAACATTTTTCGATAAGTAGATTTTTGGGCGCGCGCCTTATCCAAACTCTTAATCCCACGCACTTTTTTAGATAGCTCTCGATACTCGCCCATATAACACGCCTGCATCAAATTATCTTTGCCCGAGCGTTTAGCAAAATATTTAGCCCTTTTAAAATTTTTGCGTTTTAAATAATGGATCGCACCATTGTGATAAATCGTAGCCAGCAGTTTTGGGTCACGAGTTTTTTCCACATAAAAAAGCGCTGAATTAAATTCCTTTTCATTCATTAATCGAATCCCCAAGTTGCGATATGCAATCTGTAAATTACGCTCCACTAAATCACGTTTACTACTAATCAAATGCGCTAACTGCGCTCTTTTTAGCATTACTCGCGGTTCAATTTGCTTGGTGCGAGCATCAGCATCAACCACGTCCAGCAAGTTGGTAGTAAGTAATTCTGTGATCGCTAAAACTCCATCATGTTTGGTGTATTTTTTAAAACTTCCGTTCGTAGCCTCAATATCAATTCCCCGAAAATGCAAACACACGTGCCCGGGCACCAGCTTAATATTCAAATCCCGAATCGGATATTTAAGTGAATACAAAAAAGAATAAAGCGTCACAATTTGGTTACAGTCTCCAATTAGTTTTTGTTCTAGTGGATTTTTTAATAATTTTCCAAAATTAGCACTTTCCTCATAAGTGTAGCGCCCACCTGGCCGTAAATAAGACATAATCGCTGCCAAAAAAGTCACCTTATCTACGTCATTAGTCGGAAAACTAACTCCCAGGTTTTTAAATTTACCCTGAATCGTCGTCACATTTGGCTTAAATCCCGCTGCGTATTTCAAAAAATCTTCTTTCAAAA
>CAXCBS010000114.1:0-4608 GCA_963980845.1 uncultured Candidatus Peregrinibacteria bacterium
GTCGTGGTGGTTTTATTCCTGGCATTCGTCCGGGCAAAGAAACTGCTGAATACATTGCAAAGGTTTCCTCTCGACTTAACCTGTGGGGTGGTCTGTTCCTGGCTATTATTGCCATTGCACCAATGCTTATTCAACAAGCGTTCCAAGGTGTAGGAAGTGGTGGTATTCCGATGATTGTAAGTGGTGCTTCACTTATTATCGTGGTTGGTGTGGTTCTTGATTTAATTCGTCAGGTAAACGCACAACTACTTTCTCACCACTACGACCGATTTAGCTAACAGTGACAGGAAGCGAAGCGCTCCAGTCACCTTCACCTTTAACATAAATTGCTAACTCTCACCTTTACGGCACATTCCGCGGAGGAGCGGGCAATAAGTATTATTAAACCCAACCAAAATGGACTTAGTATTATTTGGCCGCCAGGGTTCTGGTAAAGGCACACAAGGGAAGTTTTTAACCGAGCGTTATGGCTTAATGCCTTTTGTTACTGGTGATGAACTTCGAAAACTGGCTGCTACTGATTCTGATCTTGGCCGCAAAGTTAAATCAATTATCGAAGCCGGACACCTGGTTTCCAATGAAATTGTGATGGAAATTATTGAAAATTTTATGACTAATCTAGAAGAAGGAAAAGCAGTACTTTTTGATGGAATCCCCCGCAAACTTGAACAAGCCAAAAGTTTTAATGCTTTAATGGAAAAATTAAACCGCGACTACTCCGGTGTAATTATTGAAATTGGCGAAGAAGAAGCAATAACACGTCTTACCTCTCGCCGCATGTGCGCTAAATGCAAAGCAATCTATCCAGCCAAATACGACCAACCATCCTGCGCCGAATGTGGAGGCGACCTAGAAATTCGCCAAGACGACGCTAATATGGATGCTATCCGAACCCGTTTAGACGCTTATGAAAACGAAACCGTTCCTTCTATTAATTTGTATCGCGAAATGGATAAAATTATTGAAATCAACGGCGAACAAGATATCGATCAGGTAAAAGAAAATGTTTTTGCTGCTCTTGACCCTGTTTTTCAACAATGATTAAGACTCCTGCCGAAATCGAATCCATGCGCCGTGGCGGACAATTGCTCGGCCAGTTCTTGCGTGAGCTAGCTACTTTTGTAGTACCTGGCGCAACTCCCCTAGACGTTGAATACCGCGCCGCTGAACTGTTTGAAGAACACGGGGTGCTCCCTGGATTTAAAGGTTATAAAAACTTCCCAAACATCTGCTGTATTGCAGTTAACGATGCCCTGGTGCATGCTATCCCCAATGACCGCAAATTCGAACGCGGTGACCTGGTAAAAATCGATTGTGGACTGATTTTAGATGATCTTTATACTGACTCCGCTCTAAGTGTGGTAGCAGGTGGTGATAGTGCCGCCTCCCCTACCAGCAAAAAACTAATGCAAGCCACCAAAAAAGCCCTCAATCTTGCCATCCGCGAGGTCAAACCAGGGGCTAAAACCGGTGATCTAAGCGCTGTTATTCAAAAAACTGTAGAAAGCGCCGGCTTCTCCATTGTCCGCGAGCTAACCGGCCACGGACTTGGCTACGAACTTCACGAAGAACCAACTATTTTCAATTTCGGAAAAAAAGGATCTGGAACCGCCCTCAAACCTGGCATGACATTTGCCATTGAACCAATTGTGGCGGCTGGTGAACGTTTCATCCACACTCTCGACGACCGCTGGACCATTGCCACCCGCGACGGATCCTGGGGCTGTCAATTTGAACACACAGTCCTGGTGACTGAAAATGGGCATGAGGTGCTGACTGCTTAAGAGGTTGACATAAAGAAGTTTATGTGGCATCATGTCTTGCCATGTATAATATCCCCCCGATGCGAAAACCATCAAACTCATCAATTACTAAAGCTGCTTCTCTGCTGTGCTTTTCTCTTACTGTAGGAACAGCTGTTGGCGGAGCAACTGCATTCGGTCTCCTAAATCAAGCCGAGGACCAAGCAACACAAGACATTGGCTCTGCCAGATTCAAAATTAGAGAAATCAGTCAAAAATTAGCTGACAAAACAAGAAATAGAATCCTAGAAAATATTGAAGATGGCCAAGTCGTAGCTCTTAAGTGTGTTGACGAAACCAATTTTGGGCCCAAAGCAACTACCAAAACGGGCAATCTAGAAAGAGATCTTAACTACAATATTAGTGTTCTCATTTGCCTTGCTGAAGAATCTGACCAAGAATGGTACAATTACCAAGAAATAATGGCTCTTCAAGATTTATGCCTATCAACAGAATGGCTTGGTATTTATGAAGAAGCTTTCGCTCACGCCAGCAACCCCTATGAAACTTATATCACCCTTCAAGACTGGGAAGGTGACCAAGAAGACGTAATCGATCCCTCCATTGCAGCTGCTGAGGAATTTTTGGGGTCATAGCACATTCTCAAAATATTTACCCTGTGCTAAATCACCAGGGAATTTTCGCTTACCCAAAACTTGACATTCTTCATTTTTAAAGTATCATAACCCTCCTGTGGTTACCTAACCTGGCACCACTTCCTCAGTGGAGACGAGTGCCTGGTTGAAACCAAGGCGCTTGTTCCTTCACGTATTTCCGCCCTCTGGGCTGAAAGCAAATCGATCATGGCTCTCAAAATTCCCGACAGCGCCAAAGGCGGTATCGCCCTGCTCTTCCTCCTGGGCCTCTGCTACATCTGCGCCTTGGGCTTCACCGACGGCGGCGAGCTGCTCGAGCGTTTCTTCAACGCCATCAAATGAACGAACAAGCGACACGCCTCTCTCTCCGGTTCCACTGGAGGGAGGGCTTTGCTTATGCTAAAATACCCGCATGCAACTCCTCCCAAAAAAACCATCTTTCACAGTTATCGAGGTTATTGTGGCCATGACAGTTTTTGTCATGCTCGCCACCACCGGGATCATGTTGCTTAGCGAAGTTGCCAAAATCTCGCGTGAAGTTGAAATGAAAGAATACCTCTACACCGAAGTTCAAGCGACCATGGAAAAAATGTCACGCATTATTCAAGATTCCGCAATTGATTACGAGGAATATTATAGTCGCATTATTGTACAAAGCGGCGACATCAGCGGTGAACCTTTTGGTGACTCCTCTACTTATGGAGATTATTATGGTTTTTATCACGCCCAATTTTTTGACGGCACCGGCAACGAAACCGGCATTAACCCCGCCGGTGGCACTGACAACACAGCCAACGCCATGTGCGAAGGCACCCCCAACTGTTCCGACAATACCACCTTGCACGAAGTCACTGAGCTTTATTTAATAGATGGTTCTGGCACTGAAAAAACCCTTTTTGTGCTCGAACAAGACGATATTGATGGCAACAGCGGCCTGGCCATGCTTAAAATGGATGGATACAAACACGACCAAGACTCCGACGGATTTATTGATGCTTGGGTTTGCGCCAGCGACTATGATTGCACGGGAGAGGAAATTCTCGACCCTGACACCGGAGGCATCATTGGCTCCCATCCTGACCCCAACGATCGCATTGACGACCGCGACTCTGACAATTTTATCCCTATCACACCCTCCAAACTACACATCGACGAACTGCATTTTTACCTCGCCCCCATCGAAGATCCTTTCAAAGCCTTTGCCGAAGACCAGAGCTCTGCCAGCAGTACCGAAACCATGGGCCATGTCCAAATCCATCCTAACGTTATTATTACTATTGTCGCCTCTTATGTTGATAACGGCATTGTGGGCCCCAGCATGACCACTCAAACTTCTATTAGCACTGGTGTTTACCACAAAATCCCTACTGCCGATGACTATAACACCTCTGATAATGACCCAGCTCTTGCCTCTTACAGCGATTATTAATTATGCCTAAATTCAAAACCAACCCAGCCGCCTCCCTAATTTACTCTCTAGTAATTATGACCATTCTCATGGTCATAGCCGGAACCATGGCTAGCTCATTCCTCCGCTCCAGCCAACGCACCCACGACCTATTCCGCGGCACCCAAGCTTATTATGTAGCGAGGGCCGCAATGGAAGAAGCTTTTAATTACGCTCACCAATACGCAGTTGGCTATGAACAAATTTCCAATGATGGTGACATTCACCAACCAGACCGCCACGCCATGGAATGGGACACCTCCAACGATGGCGTTGACCAAAGCGGCGCCGACGCCGACACATATGGTGATTGGGAGATTTTTTCTAGGGCCAAGCCGGTAGATTGGCAAGGAGGAGGAAGCACTAATTGTCAGACTTTTACAAGTTGGGGGCTAAGCGCTTGTCATTTAGTTCCACTACCTGGAACCGGAACCGCTGGTGAAAACTGCGATTTCACCAACCCAAATGGAACCTGGGACCTAGACGAAGACGACAAATGTAATTGGAATAAAATAGCGCATGGAGAAACTATAAATATTCCGTTATTCTATTATGATGAAACCGATGTGAGCGAGCCTTATGACGATGTAATAAACGACTTCACTGGAACTGAAGAGTTTATTTTGAGGTTGAGGACGCCTGAGGGAAAAACTATTGCCGACGCTTCTAGTGGAGTTATCGCTAGCTGGGAATTTCAATACAAAGATGGTGGAAATAGCTACTATTTACGACCAAGTGCGCAATATTCAACATATCCATATTA
>CAXCBS010000115.1:0-4594 GCA_963980845.1 uncultured Candidatus Peregrinibacteria bacterium
ACTGCCAGCAATTGTTCAGGAGCAAGTGCTACTGGCTCTAGATCGCATGCTTGACTATATGACCAAAGATGGACGCAAAGGTGATTATGCTAAGTATCGAGCTTTTAAAGCAGCTGGAACCTTGGAGCTTAATCGTACTGATCCCAAGGAGCTAATCAGACAACTGCGGGACAAGGCTGTTGGCACTAAATTAACAATTGCCATTTCTGGCTCCCCTACCCAAAATGGAGATTTCATTATTTTGCGTAACAAGAAGGAAAAGGAAAGCATTGTTTTGCAGCCGGTTAACCCGAAAGAAGATGATCATTTGATTTTTATTGATACTAAAAAACAGGCTGTTGTAGCCAAGGATTATGACACTCCAAATATAGTGGAGGAAGAAACGGAAGAGGTTGACCCAACTGATGAAACCAAAAAACTAACAAAGAAAGTAAAACACTATTCATTTAAATCTCATAAATTATCCGAACGCGGTGTTGTGATTGGACTGGCCGCTTAATTTTTTAACTATGATCGAAGAACTTACCATTGAAGAAATCGCCACTATGATTGAGATAGCTCAATCAATCGGGCGTGAGAAAAAAGACGAACTTCTAGATAAATTAGAGGAGGAAGTCGCGCAAAGCGAATCGGAAGGGACTGTACTTTCGGATGGACTTATAAAAGAGCTTTCTGTTTTGATGCAAAAAGAAATGGCTTTTATTGAAACGCAGGCTATTCCTGAGAGTGAAAAAATGTTGCATGAAGCAGAAGATGCGTATGATGATGAGATGGAAGTGGTTCGACCAGAAATTGTCGAAATGCTGGATGAATATGAGTATGAAACTAGTAAATTGATGGAACAGAATAAGAAAGATTACGTTGAACTCGACAAGCAATTAGACGGGTTTCTACAAGGACATAAAAACAAATCAGAAGAAGCGGAAATCGCTTCTATTAAACAAAAATTGGCTTCTAAGCCTTCTGACTCTTAACCCCTATTTACCATGACAAGCGATCTTGAAAGGCAAGATCAGCAGCATCTCGACCTAAAAGGTCTCGAGCTGCCAAAAGATGCTCCCAAGGAGCTTGAAGATCTGCGCGCAGAAATTGAGTCCCAAATGACTCTGGATAGTCTAAATGTCCTGCGCGAATACTGCCAAAACCATAATGTTGACTATCAATCTTGGGCCTCAGAAACACTTGAGCCTCAACATATTGAAGAAATTAGGATCTCTCTTTCTACCATATTACCAGGGGTTGGTATTGGGGAAAGATTGGCTTCTAGCTTGAGTCAGGGGCCTGAATCACCAAGTTATAAATACGCTAAACAAATTGTGGATTTTATTTCAAATGGTGTTAAGGAAAAAGAGGAAACTTTTCAAGAATTTGTAGGACATCGAGAGGACGTGACTAGCGAAATGGTATCTGGAGTAATGGGAACAGCGGCTGAGAAATTAAAAGACGGGTTTGCTGAGCATCCAATTTTAACTAGTGTGGCCGCAATAGCCGCCGTAGTGATTGGATATAATGTTGTGCAATTAGAATTCCCTATTCCAGGATTTGATGCAGAAAAAAGTAAAAAGAAATGGTTTCAAACTGGCCTGCTTTTAGCTGGTGCAGCGTGGACTGGTAATTTCTTAACTGAAACTTTTAGTGACAAGAGTATTGTGGGTCATATTGAAGGACTTCTTGGAGAAGAAGGGTCTGAAGATAAGTTAAGTGGAGCAATTGATTCTATTCCGGGGTTAAGCAAGGCTGAGGCCGAATCTTTGAGACATTCTTTGACCTTAGGAGAGATTCCTTTTGAATATTTTCTAGAGGCTTACAAAAAATCTCGTAAGGATCAGAGTTACTCAATTAACATGAAAACTTTGCGAGGAAATAAATGGGGAAGCAAATTACCAGATAAATATTTCCGCAAAGAATACGGAGATGCCATGTACAAAGAGCTTGAAGCCTTAATCGGCAATGATTCGGGAACTTTTCATGATAAATACAGCAAACGCAAACCTGAACATGGTAAGAAAGGTTATTACAGCCTACAAGAAGTGATGTTTAGAGAAACTACTGGTGACACCACCAATGTGCCTACCTCCCCAAAAGATAACCCTGGCGGGGGTACAGCGGCAAGCGCGGCACCATCTTCGGACACAGTAGATACTGTTACAGGCGCTGCAGTTGCTAGCACGGCTGGTGCGGCAGTGGCAGCTGGAGTTGCAACTACTAGCCCTTCTAGCTCTCGTGAAGATGTTTCCGGCTCGGTGCCAGGACTAACTTCACGCGCTGAATTTAAAGTTTTTAGCCCGGAACTACAGGACGGACATAATGGTTCTACCTTAATGGGCTTCCCGGTTTCTTATCGGAGTAAAACTTACACTGAAGGACCTGATATGACGCAACACTTATTTACTGATGAAACTCATGATCGACGTTTTGCTTTCCGTTTGCGGGAAGAAATGCGAAGCTCTGACGAAGGTGCTTTTCGGGCCGAATGTTCTGAAATGAAAGAGTATTTTGAGGCTCGAATGGAAGATTTATTTGCTGGCACTGGTCTTGATGGCTACTCCCCTCAATGGGAAAACGGTGAATGGACTGTTTCGCCAACCTTTAGTTATGAATTCCAGGGAAATAAAGCATCTGTTCCGTTGAAACTAAAAATAACTGAAAACAACGAACTTTATATTGTTTATAAACACCATGAAGCTCGTACTATCTCGGCTCTTAAGCCGCAGCTAAAAATGATTGCTTATGAATCTGGGATTGAAGCAGCTTTTGCTAGAGATCCGGAACTCAAGGCTTTCAAAGGACTGGAAGTTAAAATTAAAAACGTGGATACTCCCCCTTATTCAGGTTCTCTAGGTGGATTGGCAGATTTCAATTTTGGATACAATCCAGCAAAAGAAACTTATGAGATTCTACATATTGATATGAGCACTGCTCTGCGTGATCATTTAGTAGAGGGAGCAGAGAAATCTGATGATATTAATGATTTGTTTGATGATTTCAAAGCAGCTGGCGAACAAATGGGTAATTGGCGCTGGGTACCAAAAGTACTAGCTCTTGATTTTACTCCTAATAAAAACCATTACTGGAATGAATTAGTTGAATTTAAAAGAGATCAAGTTTTGGAATTTTATCGTGACTCATTAAATGATTTGCGCGGCAATGTAACGCCGGCTCAAATTGACCTGGCTTACGAAGATACAATTGGCCAAGCTAAACGACAGCTAAGTTCATTGCCAGCAGAATTACGCAAAGAAGATCCGGCAACTTATGAGCGCACACAAAGAGCGTTTGAAACACATGGTTTCTCACGTTCATATGCTACTCAGTATGAATTGTTTTTGGAGCAACTAGACGGCAGTGGAATTGATTTACAAGGAGTGGCGGCTAAACATGATGAAAAATATAACGAGCTGCTATTTAAGATTAAAAGACAGTGGTTTGAGCACTCTAAGGTTCTTCACGATCGCGACTTAACTCCGTCTCAGGTTACCTGGGTACAAGGTTTGAACGAAGCCTTGATTGATGAGATTCGCAAAGCGGAACGAACTGACGCTAACTGGTGGCAAACTTGGTTTGACTCTGGAGTCTCCTCGGATGAATATGCAACCGTGGCTGGACTCTTAGGTACAATTCCAGACTATGACGACACTGTTGATCCTATTGATGAATTGGCGGCTGAGGGATTGAAAGATGTACTTGGAGCCATGGATCCAGATGAATATGAAATAGATAAAACTGATCCTACAAAGGTTCGTATAACATTTAAAAACACACACCCTGAGGTGTTATGGATTTTTGACACCACTATGAAAAGTGCGGAGAAATTCTCGCTCACCAATGACTTAATTAATTTGAAAGTGATGAGTTTGGAAACTAATAAAGACTTTAATAGGCCGTTTGGTAATTTGAGTCGAGTGTTTGCAGCTATGGAAGAAACTAATTTCTGGGACTGGGAGAACATAACAAGTGGTTATTTTGGAGAATTTTTCCAAGGAACTGTGGCAGACAATGCCTGGGAATCCTTAGTGGAATATAAACGTGACGAGGCTGCGATTCATTATCGAATGGCTCTGCAAGAAGCTGCCGCCACGCATTCTGATCCGGCTGATTTACGCGATGCAGTAGCGCAAATTGATGCTAACCTCGTGCAAAACTATGCTGGTTCTATTCAGAAAATGACTGTGGAAATTCAAAAACAAATTGACCAGAAAAGTTCCGAGGACCCACCAGGGAGATTTGATGCTCAAGAATTCTTAGGAATTTACGACATGCTAGCTGAATCAGGTTATACTAAGGAGTATTCCTCTGAAATTACAGCCTTCCGCAAACAGCTTGGGTATTTTGATTTTACTGGGCCCGAAGCCCTGGGTGGACGAACTCCACACGAGATTATGAATCGTTTAGTTTTGATTCATGAATCTTATACTGGACAATTCCGAAACATTGAAAGGCTTACTCCAATGCATGTTGCTTATATTCAACATGTGCGTATGGGAATTATGCAAACAGTGCGAGAAGCACAGATTAATAATAAAGATGTAACTGGTTGGTTTTTGGATAACGTGGTTGGAGCAGATGAAATCCCACACGACTTTGATATTCAAAG
>CAXCBS010000116.1:0-4593 GCA_963980845.1 uncultured Candidatus Peregrinibacteria bacterium
CAAACAGACAATCTTAAACACTGCTTTTAGAATGTTCAAAGTTACGGTCAACGCATTTGGCATAGCTGGCATTTTCGGTGGGGGAGGAAGGTCTGGTAGATCAGGAAGAGGGATGCCTGGTAGCTCTGGTAAGTCTGGTAAAGGCGGTGGCGGCGGCAGCAGCGGAATAGTTGGTAAATCAAGTTTTATAGATGGATAGTCCGGCAGTTGAATTAAAGGAAGCTCGGGGAACAAAATCGGCTCTGCCACAAAATTAAGCTCTGGCCATTTAACCACCAGTCCCATTTGGACATCAGACAAGTCAAACACAATATCCGGTGGGGAGGGGAGCATAATTATCGGCGGCTCCGGAATAAACATAAATAGTTTCATCAGCAATTCAAGCAGGGTAAACCGCTCGTTGGAACACTGATCACAGGACGCTTGGAAATCAATTATTAGTTGGAAGATTAATTTCCAGGTTTCCCAAGCTTCACGCACATCGTAATAAGCTTGGACCCATTCCAGAATCCGCGACCGGTTAAGTTCTAGCCAGCCACCAAAAACATTAATAATCGCATCAATATAACAGATTATTTGCTTGATATAAAAAGCCTCAATCGCTCGCCATTGCAGCAACTTTTTAGGGAAAGCAATGTAGTCCTCAATAACCTCAATATTATGTTCTACACCTTCAATTACACCTTCAAGTTCAGTTACTGTGTCTCTCCACATTTCTTCTAGAGCGTCAGTGGAGAATTCTTTGGTGGCAAAATTATAGCCGTATTTAGTTTCTACTTGATTCTTCATTCCCTCAAGCCAAATCACAAAAACTAGTTTAAGTTTCTCTAATTCATCTGCTGTTATCCACGGGATCTTAAACGTGACTTCTTCGGTTTCAATACGCAGTAGTGGTAAAGAGGAAATCTGGGCCATGATTTTATCCAATCCACGCAGGTCAGCATCCTCAATTTGAGCAAATTTTTCTTTCATATCAAATTCTCCTCCTCCTATGAAGGATTTTACATCCGGATAAATAAGGTAGAAATCCGGCATAAAATCAGAGAACCAAGCCACAATGGCCTCAGTTTGTTTACGGAACCATTCCGCTAGCGGTTTAGGGAAGCCCGGCGTCCGTTGTTTCCCTCCCGAATCAGCAGCCACCAGATACGACCCTAGATCATAATTGGTAATACCACCACTTTCACTGCGGCCACTTGAATCACCGGCTCCGGGTATGTTGCCAGCCATCGAAGTAACCATACTAGCCCCTTCTTGAATAAACGAATTAACCTTAGACAAAGCCTCGGATAGAGCGCCATTAACCGCATCACACACACCCATGGCTTCAAATAATGGGATTGATATAGACCAACAATTACCAACCGGAGAGGCCATAAAAGTAGGATAAGGACCCACACAGAAAGATAGCGTTGTCCCCAGCGTCAAAGTAATCGAAGCATAAAGACGGAATGAACTTGTCCCTTGGAATGGGTAAGGTGGCCAAATAGGCGGAACACCAGCAGCTGGGAATCCAAATACTGGGAAATGAAGCGGGTCAAAAATCGAAACTGGAATACCCATAGCATTAATTGGTCCCGGTACTAAGAACGCGTAGTTAACCGGCATGGCAATACAGCCACCACCACACACTAGTTGCGCTAAAATCCCTTCCACAGCATCGGCGACCTCATTGGCAAACTCTTCGGCAAATTTAACACCATTTGACACATCAGACATCAAATCAGTAGGTGAGTAGTCAGTGGATTCGCCAGAGATAGGATTTATTGACTCACCAGTAATCGGATTAAGTATGCCGTCAAAAGAATCAGTAGGTTGAATCCAGGATTGATTGATTGCGCCCATAGCTAACTCTGTCGCAAATTCGGCTGGTTCCTTGTCGCCATCTTCGTTTTCTTGAGCGTCCAAGAAATCCGGGAGGCCGTTTTCATCTTCATCGGTTTCAAAATCTACGCCCATTTCTTTTAAGACTTCAAATTGGTCAATGGCCTTGGCCGGCTCTTCTTCGGGAGTGGTGTACTTGGTGTAGTTGACCTTGGTTAAACCGTCTTCTTCGTAAGTTCCGTTGGAATAAAAGAACAGCATTTGACCAGATGGATTGTTTTCTGGGCTAGCCCCAATGTCTGGTAAATAATCATCTGGGTAGCTGGTGTCGAGATCATCGCCAACAATTAAATTCACAACCGGAATATTCATGCCCGAAACAGTTCCATAATAGGAAATCGTAGCTGAATCACCCGGTCCAAAATTTAATCCACTGACCACAAACGGTCGCAAGCTAGTTCCAGTTTCAATCACCTCATAGCCAGCACACTCGGAGCCAGTACAATCAAAAGTCTCATAATCAATTGCAATCATTGATGACACGACATCAGTTACTGATAAGTTGGTTAGAGCAGAGGTTCCACTGTTGGTTAAAGTGATTTCGTATTCTACCTGGTCACCATCCTCTAAATTACCACCATTTAAGTCATAGCCGTATTTAGTAGACGTTAGTAAGTTCTCATCTAAATCAGCGTAATAGAACGCCACTGTGTCCGTGGATTCTGGCTCATCCATGGTGTAGATGATAGTGTCAGTGCTTTGTAAGGCCATTAGCTCTTCTACAAAATCAGGGTCAAAATCTCCAGTAGAGAACGAAGACATTGCCTCTTCAAAACTAGAACCAAAATCAGTAAATCCTCCGGCTCCGCCTTGGGCTGGGATTGGGAATTCTTTGTAATGACCATCATCACCAAAGTCATAAGGATCCTCTTCTGCCATGCCCTCGTAATAAACCATCACTTCTTCAATTAGATTCATCTCATCATTTATAGTTACTCCAATTGAACCTACTAGTTCGCCTTCGGGTTGAATTACACCTTCCTTGTTATGGAAAATATAAATATAGCCGTTTATATCTGAAATCACTAAGTCCGGATAATCATCGTAGTTCATATCTTCAGCCACAATCTGTTTAATTTGCGATCCTTCAATTTCTAGATCTAAGTTTTCGCGTACAAAATTAGCGTCATAGTTAGTGTACTGATAAATACAAATTTCACCCTCAATACAAGCTTCGTTCGTAGCCACCACCAAATCCATTTGCCCATCTTGATTGAAATCACCCTCATCCAAATCAATAATTCCGTTAGTTAGATTCATGAGCAGTCCACGATTTTCAAAACGTGGGTAAGCATCTTTGTTTTCTAAGATCTGCACTTCACCATCTTCAAAAGCCACCAAAAGATCTTTTAATCCATCGGAGTTATAGTCAAAACTAGAAACGTCTTGAATGGTTTCATTACCAGCCAAAATCAAACGTCCCACACCTTTTGTGAATCCAGTGCCAGACACAGTTTGCTCATTGTAATCTGTTAAACGAATGGTTGGGTCACCTAGTACAATCCCAATATCTGAGGCGTAGAATTGATTAGCCTCACCAACAGTGGAGCCGTCGGCAAGTAGCAGCATGAATTTGTTATCGCCCTTAAATCCAATTCCTTCGGTGTCAGAGGCTGTTTCTAGCGAGCTATTACCAAGGCCTGGTTTTTGATTGTTTGGTAAAGTCTGGGTTTTATCTACCACAAAAATTCCAGTGGGATCAGCCGTGGAATTACCACTATAAGAAATTTCGTAATCATAACGATTAGAATTAATTCCAGTGAAATAAACACCCGACCCTAGCGTGTCCCAGTCTTCCCAATTAAACGTTTCATCAAGTTGAATAACGTCTTGATCAAAAGTTTGTTTCCACATAACTCTGACAATCGAAGTCTCGCCATAACTAACGTCAAAAGTGAAATAAGAGTAATCTTCAACCACCTCTAGCGAGTAATCCGCATCATAAATTTGGATTTGCCCATCAGGTTCAAAACGCACAATTTCATTGCCATCTTCCACTAAATTCACATTGCCACGAACCTGTCTAATCTCATAGTCTTCGTCTTCGGTAAGAGTTTGAATATAAAGACCATCATCCGTAACTTCCGTGAGTTCAGTTTCAGTATCAATTAAATAGAAGTTGGTAGTTTCGGGCACAACTATTCCTTCGGCCACGGTCAAACGAGTAAGCAGGTCTTTTACCATAAATCTGGTTGGCAAGTTGACGCTGTTAGACGGAGCTAACGCCAGATCAACTGAATTACCATCCAGTACCGAGAGCTTACCTTGCGAATCTATACGCGCGAGGGGAGTACTTGGCTCAGGGTTGCTACTCAAGCTTACTGCGGCTTGGGTTTTGCCAGTAAAGGTAAACCAACCACCCCAGTAGTTTTCTTGCGTTACTTCTCCAAATTCAGCTCCCAGCAGGGCGCCAAACAATACTTGCGGCTCAATGTCTTCAAAAGAAAGCCCTTCTACCTCTAAAACAGTATCTATGGTGAGCGTTCCCGAAATAGAAGTTCGTTCGCCATCTGTTTCACCAGTCGCCACAATATTAATTGGGCCAGTTAAATCATCAGCGGTAATTGTAATCGAAGCCGTCCCTTCGGACAGCGTTACGTCGGTTTCGTTCACATAACCGTGCGGATCAGTTAAATCAGTTACTCGGAAAGTTACTGTTGTTGAAGAGTCGCTACTGGCAAAGTTTCCATAAGCATCATAAGCTTTCAC
>CAXCBS010000117.1:0-4573 GCA_963980845.1 uncultured Candidatus Peregrinibacteria bacterium
AAGCCCCAGCAAAAAACCCTTCGATTAATAATTGCCGTGCCTCAGTGCGCGACAATCCGCGCGAAGTTAAATAAAACAATGCTTCATCATCTACACGTTCCATTTTAGAAGCATGTGAAGCTTTTACTTCATGATGAGAAATTTCTAAATTTGGCTCAGCATCTACCCTCGCCTCCGGACTCAACAACAAACTATGTTGCATCAAATCTCCTTCTGCCCCACTACAACCCGAATCCATTCTTACTGTCCCGCCTAAGCACCCATGCGACTTTCCAAGAAGTGCCATTTTTTGAATCATGTTTGATTTTGTATCACGCCCCACGTGTCGGTGTTCCAGGTTAAATTTGGGCTTTCCATCGCGTGCAGCCAAATAAATCCTAGACTCCACCTCACTACCATCACCACGCAATTCCACTATCACTTCGCCTTCAACTTGCTCTAAATTAAGATGTAATTTCACGCCTTTCTCCACCACGTATCGCACAACGCGAGCCGGCAATTTCTTAACTTCCTGATTTTCTTTTATAAAAATTTCCATAATAAAAATTAACCAACAGAATCTTCCATTTCCATTTCAATTAAACGATTCATTTCCACGGCATACTCCAGTGGCAACGCCTTAATAATCGGCTCAATAAATCCATTCACAATCATGGCCAGTGCCTCGTCCTCAGATAATCCCCGACTCCGCAAATAATAGAGCTGTTCCTCGGAAATCTTACCCACACTAGCCTCGTGCCCAATAGCCACATCCTCTTCATGAATTCGCAAATCCGGATAAGTATCACTACTCGACTCAGAGTCCAAAATAAGGGCATCACAACGCACATTAGACTTAGCTCCCTTCGCTCCTTTATTAATCTGTAAAAGGCCACGATAAATCGACTGCCCACCACTTTTTGAAATACCTTTTGATAAAACGGTTGAAGTTGTTTCCTCACCAATGTGAATCACCTTAGCACCCACATCTTGAATTTGACCTTTGTTTGCAAACGCAATTCCAAGGTGGCCTGAGCTTGAACCACGTCCCCGCAAAACTGAACACGGATAAAGCATTGTTTTCCCGCTTCCCAAATTCCCACCAACCCATTCCATCACTCCATTTTCATCTACAATCGCCCGCTTAGTGTTTAAGTTATAAGTATCCTGCGACCAATTCTCTACACTTGAATATCTAAACCGAGCCTTAGGCTTCACATAAATTTCCACACATCCGGCATGCAGCGATGTTGACCCATATTTAGGTGCGCTGCACCCTTCCACATAATGACCCTCAGCCTCTTCATCCACAATAATCAAGGTATGTTCAAACTGCCCCATATTCTGGGCATTCATCCGAAAATAAGCCTGCAACGGCTGATCCACATAAACACCACGCGGAATATACAAAAACGTTCCTCCAGACCACACGGCCGCGTGAAGTGCCGCAAATTTATGATCCGTAATAGGAACTGCTTTCATAAAATACTGCTTCACCAAATCAGGATGTTTTTGCACTGCAATATCCATATCCTCAAAAATCACGCCCTTACTTTCCCACTCTTTTTTCAAACTATGATAAGCATTCAATGAATCATATTGAGCACCAGCTCCAGCCAAAACTTTACGTTCTGCCTCTGGAATCCCAAGTCGCTCAAAAGTCTGTTTAATATCTTCCGGCACATCTTCCCAACTTGTAGCATAACCTTTCATTTCCTCGGGCGAGGCATAATAAATCAAGTCATCAAAATCCAAATCCGAAAGGTCCACTCCCCAACTTGGTAACTCCATTTTATTAAATTTTTTAAGCGCCTCAAGTCGAAGTTGAAGCATCCATTTAGGTTCTTTTTTTTCGCTCGAAATACGACGCACCAAATCCTCCGAAAGACCCTTTTGCGCTTTTTTGGCATACGCTTGTTGATTAGCCTTATCAAAAACTGACCGATCCAAATCCTGAATGTAATCAAGTGCTCCCATTAATTAACAATTTTAAGTCCTGCTTTCTTAATCCCAACTTTTTCCCGCACATAATCATAACCATGTGCTTCTAACTTACGCGCCAACTCTTCACCATCCTCCATCACAATTTTACCCTCCATCAAAACATGAACCTTATCCGGAGCAATATAATCCAAAATCCGCGGATAATGCGTAATAAGCAAAATACTCTGATCTTTTGCTCGCACTTTTTTAACGGCGTCACAAATTGTTTTAAGAGCATCAATATCCAATCCTGAATCTGTTTCATCCAGAATCGCCAGTCGCGGCTCAAGCACTGCCATTTGCAAAATCTCTGCTTTCTTTTTCTCTCCTCCAGAAAATCCTTCATTCAGAGACCGACTCATAAAAGCGGTCGACAAACCAACCAGCTCCATTTTTTCCTCTAGTATTTTTTTGAAATGATAGAGCGACATTTTCTCGCTCCGCACCGCATTATAAGCAGCTCGCAAAAACGAGACCAAAGACACTCCAGGAATTTCCTTAGGATATTGAAAAGCCAAAAACATTCCGAGTCGCGCCCTTTCCTCTGGTGCTAGCTCAAGCAAATTCTGTCCCAAAAACTTTACCTCTCCATCTATTACCTCATATTTATCATGTCCCATTAAAACATTTGAAAGCGTGCTTTTTCCACTTCCATTTGGACCCATAATCGCATGCACTTCACCCCGTTTAATTTCTAAATCAATCCCATGCAAAATCTCTTCCCCTTCTACCGCAACTTTTAAATTTTTAACTGAAAGCATTTTTAATTATTAAATTTTACATTGGGCAAACCTCCTGATTCCAGCAAGTCGGCCACTGTATAGTTATCAAGAAGTTCATCAATTTCACGCTGAACATCGTGCCAAAATTTCTTAGAAAAACACTGGCAAAAACTTTGACAAGCGCGCTCCTCACCCGCACAGCGCACCAAGCAAAGCGATTCTCCAAGCGCCTCCAAAACCTCTCGAATCGTAATTTTCTCTGGGCCCTTAACTAAACGATATCCTCCTTTTGCACCTTCCAAAGACTCTACCAAACCAGCTTTTTTAAGTGGCGAAATAATTTTGCCCAAAAACCGATAGGGCAACTTGCGTTTATCAGCCACATGCCGCAGAGAAACATACTCCCCTTCGGCGTAATGAAACGCTAAGGCCGCCATAAGCAATAGTCCGTAATCAGCTTGTCTAGTAACTTTGAGCATCAGATATAATTAAGGGAAATCATACTAACATGGTAGGAGTTTCCCGCCAACCTGAATTTTATTCATTTTTTTGTTAATTCCAGTTCATATCATTTTGCTACGCTTAAATCATCCTTTACACACTGATATCAAAAATGATATCATTTAACTAGTCGATCCATGACAAAACGCAAAAAACGCCTTCAACTATTCTATTGTCTTAATCAAGACGCCACTTTCTCCTTTATTAAAAAAATCTTAGAAGATTATGACTATCAACTCTATAAAATCACTGGCAGCCATTTCAAATTTCGTAAACAAGACCTACCAGTCCTCACTATCCCGTCTCATAACAACATTGTTAAAAAATGCTATATAAAAGATCTTCAAAAAATACTCAAAAAAATTAACCATTTATCATGAAAAAACCTATCAAATACACCTATCTTATACGCAGCATTAGTGATGACCCCAACGACCCTGCTTATAAAGCCTATATTCCCGCCTTCAACGGCATTGTTTATGGAGAGAGTCTCGAAGAGTTAGAGGAAGGAATTTACTTCACAATTAAAACTGAAATCGAAGAATTAAAAAAAGAAGGAAAACCCATCCCTGAACCAGACATAGATAAAGAAACGAGCGGGAGAATCCTATTAAGGATCGATCCCGCTCTACATGAAGATCTAATTTTTATGGCCAAGGCCAATCAAATAAGTCTCAATAAGTACATTGAACAAACTCTTTGGAAATCCTCTAGCTTTTCCTAACCTTTCTCCACACCCAACGTCCAGCCACATAAAAGGCAGTCAATCCAACCAATACCGGAACCCATACAATCACAACCCAGATAACCAAGCCAATTGCACTCTGCACAAGTACAACTAATTGATTGAAAGACTCTTTTACAAGTACGAACGGTTGCCAATCACTAGTTGGCGCAATAATAGAAGCTTCCTCATAAACATTAACCGTAATAGTAGAATAACTAGTGCGGTTTTCTAAATATTGAAGTTGCCCTTCGATCCACTCAATTTCACCCCGCACGCGAGAAAGGTAGTCACTCACGCTTAATAAGTCCTCTACTGTATAAGCTCGTTCTAAAATTTCTAAGTACTGCGCCTCCTCGGCTTGCAAATTTGTAAGCTCAGCCTGCATATCCACATATTCAGCTGTTACATCCTGTCCAGAAAGCGACTCACTCTGCACAACTGTGGATAAGGCTTTAATATCCTCTAAAGCTTGCTCAAAATATTCCACACCGACACGCAGCGTTACATATCCAGCCATAGTTTCATCAGATTGCACCCAAGTGCTAGAATCCTGAACAAAACCATCATAAGCACTGGCAATCGTCGTCAAAGAAGCCAAAACATCAGGAGCATTTTTAACTTTTAAAGACAAATCCCCAGTCTTAATAACCAAGGTCTCATC
>CAXCBS010000118.1:0-4557 GCA_963980845.1 uncultured Candidatus Peregrinibacteria bacterium
ATTGGGTGAGTTTTATAGGTTTGAATAAGGAAAAGACTCGAGTTCGTGAACACACTGCAGATGAGCTTTCACATTATTCTAAGCGAACGGTGGATATTGAATATGAAACACCGTTTGGTTGGAAAGAAATGTATGGATTGGCTTATCGAACTAATTTTGACCTTAAGAACCATATGGAAAAAAGTGGTCAAAATATGGAGTATTTGGATCCTTACACTAATGAAAAATTCATTCCACACGTGGTGGAGCCAACTTTTGGCTTGAGTCGGACAGTGCTTATGATTTTGCTTAGTGCTTATGACGAGGAAGAAGTTGATGGTGATACTAGAGTGGTGATGCGGTTTGCTAAGCACTTGGCACCTTTTCAAGCAGCGGTTTTACCACTTTCCAATAAATTAATTGACCAAGCAAGGGAAGTTTGGGAAAAACTGTCTCCTGTTATGACTACTGATTTTGATACCACTGGTTCGATTGGTAAACGGTATAGAAGGCAGGATGAAATTGGGACACCTTATTGTATTACTTTTGATTTTGACTCTGTTGAGGACGGAATGGTTACGATTCGTGATCGTGATTCGATGGAGCAAGAAAGAGTAAAAATTGAAGATTTGGTGGAGATTTTGAAAGCAAAATCCTAGGGTTGACATCTGTCTTTTGGTAGTTAAATTAAGATCTCTTTGTTGTGTCCGCCAAATGATGTGATTTTTTGTCATTTATGTTTGGTGGCTGACTAAGATGTTCTTTGATAAGTAGATAACAGAAAGTAGAAGCCGTCACACTAGGTTTTTTGGTTTGAAATTTGGTGCGACGGTTTCTGCTGCAAGCTGATTTCGTCGTGGGGGGCACAAGGGGTGTTCTTCCGTTTTTCTTCAACATGGAGGTGTGGGGTGATTTCCCGCATCGTTTTGGTTTTGCTGGGTTCCATGATTCCCAGCCTCGCTCTGGCCTCTGGGGGAGGTGCGGGCGAGTCAGTGCATCTGTCGCATACGACACAGGTCGTGGCGACGGTGCTGTTTGCGATGGCGGTGATACACACGTTCATGGTTGGGCGGTTCAACCGTCTGGCCCGCCGGTTCCCCGAGGGGAGCATTGGTGAGAACGTCCTTCACTTCCTCGGTGAGGTGGAGGTGGTCTTCGGCCTTTGGGCCGCGGTCCTGTGTGGCGCCATCATGATTCTGGAGGGGTTCGATCACTCCATTGCCTACATTGACAGCCGGAACTACACAGAACCGGCTTTCGTGTTCGTGATCATGACCATGGCGGCAACACGCCCCATCCTTCATGTCGCGAACAAGATCGTGGGCTTTGTGGCATCGATCTTGCCGTTCTCGAGCAACATCAGCTTCTTTTTCGTGGCGCTGGTGGTGGGCCCCCTGCTGGGATCGCTCATCACCGAACCGGGCGCCATGACGATTACCGCTCTTGTGCTGCTTCAGCGCTACTACGAGCGCGGTATCTCGAAGAAGCTCATGTACGCCACGATCGGCGTGCTGTTCGTGAACATCTCGATCGGTGGGGCTTTGACCCACTTCGCTGCGCCACCCGTGCTGATGGTGGCCGGAACGTGGGGTTGGGGTATCTCCTTCATGATCGCCAACTTCGGTTGGAAGGCGGCCGTGGCTTGCGTTATCAACGCTGCCGCTATCACGGTCATCTTCCGCAAGGAGTTGCAGGGGCTCGACGAGTTCGTCGAAGAGGAAAACAAAGATCTCATGCCCTTGCCGTGGTTGCTCATCTTGATCCACATGGTCTTCATGGCCACGGTGGTGATGACCGCGCACCACATGAAGGTGTTCCTCGGCATCTTCCTGTTCTTCATGGGTATCGTCCAAGTGACCCAGGAGTATCAGGAGGATCTCAAGCTCAAGGGCGGGCTCCTCGTGGGCTTCTTCCTGGCCGGACTCGTGACGCTCGGTGGCCTCCAGCAGTGGTGGCTCCAGCCGATTCTGTCCAACCTCGGAGATCTCTCGCTCTTCATCGGCGCGACCGGACTGACCGCGATCACGGACAACGCGGCATTGACCTACCTGGCCTCCTTGGTGGAGGGTCTGAGCGACAGCAGCAAGTACTCCGTTGTCGCGGGAGCACTGGTAGGTGGCGGTCTGACCGTCATCGCCAACGCACCGAACCCCGCCGGGTTCCAGATCCTGCAGAAGGCCTTCCCCGATGGGGCGATTATGCCCCTGGGCCTCCTCCTGGCCGCCATTCCGCCGACCCTGGTCGGCATGGTGTGCTTCTGGTGGTTGCCCAGCTTGTAGAGCTATGAGTGAGACGCTTTTGTGTGTCCCACCCCTTTGGGGGGCGGGGTGCCTTGTGCGTCCCGTCCCTCAAAGTAGCTACTCTGTTATCTACTTAAAATCCTTCTTAGGTAAGAAATAAGTTTTTCTTATCGCAAGGCGCTTTTAATATCCTCTATTCCTAACAGGTTGTCCAATCTGTTATTTTGTGTTAAAATATTATGAATTAAATCTAATTAAATAGCCTATGTGGGAGTGGTTACTCGAAAACTGGTGGATACTAATTGCAGGGCCAACAGTCCTCTATATTGGCTGGAAACTGTTTTGGCTTGCGCTTAGATATTGGTATCGCTGGAGTCACAAAAAAGATTTGGTCTATATGAAGGTCACTATGCCGCGTGAGGAGTCGGCAAAGGATAAAGAAAAGGCCACTGAAAAAGATTTCCGTGAGAAAATTGGAATTATGGAGCAGCTTTATAGGGCTCTTTCGGAAATGAAGGAGTTAAGTGTGATTAACCGGATTAAAGTGACGCTTTTTCAACACGATCTTGTGTCGTTTGAATTGGCGGCTGGATTTAAAACAATTGATTTTTGGGTAGTTACTTATGAGTATTACGTGGGAATGGTAGAAAAACAGGTTACCTCGTTTTATCCGGATGCGGATATTCAAATGGAAAAAGAGCCCCCAGTGTGTCATAAGCCAGAAAATAAGATGCGACTTTATTACTTATATGAATGTATGACGAAATGGTATCCGATTAGATCTTATAAGGTTATTGAAAACGATCCACTTAATGATTTAACAAATATATTTTCCAAGCTGCAGGAAGGGGAGTTTGCAACTATTCAAATGATAGTGCGCCCGCTTGCTGATAAATGGCAAGACAAGGCTGAGGCATTTGGTGAGGACTTGTTTAAAGGGAAGGAAGATAAGGGCTTTTTATCAAAAATCCCGATTATTGGACAATTAAATACAATTTTTGTGTCACTCTTTTTTGGTTATGATCAGGCGGTTAAGAGCGATGCCCCGGGAGCTTCTTCGGGTGATTCTTATGTTCGTATGCTTCAAACCAAAGAGGAAACAGCCAAACATATTGGTGAAAAAGCAATTCAAGATGGGTTTAAAACCGTTATTCGAGTTATGGCTTCGGCTCCAACGCAGAAGCGTTTAGAGGAAATTTTAAATAATGTTCTTTTAGGTTTTACTGTTTTCAAGGATACTTCGATGAATTATTTTCAGAGTCGACGGGCGATTCCTTTTATAGATGCCTTGAACACGCCTTTGATGTGGCATAATTTCAGAAATCGTTATCCAGCTTATGGAGAAAAAAGTTCTTTGATGGTATCAGAAGAGCTGGCCACGGTTTATCACTTCCCAAATAGTCGTTACAACTATACTCCGGTTATTTCCTGGATGAGTTATAAGGTTTTGCCAGCGCCGCAAGTTCTTTCGGAAGAGGGGATTATGCTTGGGTTTAATGAGTATCGTGGTGAGCAACGTGATGTGCGGTTTGCTCGAAAAGATCGGCGACGTCACCACTACTGTATTGGACAGACTGGTACTGGTAAATCTGTGTATTTAGGATCGCTGGTGCGACAAGATATTATGGCTGGTGATGGTTGTTGTGTGATTGATCCGCATGGTGATTTGATTGAGGATATTATGCAGTATATCCCTAAAGAGCGGGTCAAAGACGTGATTGTTTATAATCCTTCGGACGCTGATCGTCCAATGGGACTTAATATTTTAGAGGCAGATACGCCCGAGGCTCAGGACATGGCTTCCAGTCAGGCTACAGAGATTTTTATTAAAATTTTTGGGGATGAGATTTTTGGGCCGCGTATTCAGCATTATTTCCGTAATGCTTGTTTGACTTTGATGGCTGATAAGGAAGAAGGAGCAACTTTGATTGATGTTCCGCGAATGTTTACAGATGAAGAATTCATGAAATATAAGGTTACAAAAGTAGAAAATCCAGTGGTTCGATCTTTCTGGGAACATGAATATGCCAATACTGGTGACCGTGAACGTCAGGAAATGATTCCGTATTTTAGTTCGAAATTTGGGCCGTTTATTACTAATACAATTATTCGTAATACGATTGGGCAATCTAAGTCAGCGTTTCATTTTAGGGAATGTATGGATAATCAAAAAATCCTGCTTATGAACCTGTCGAAAGGTAAAATTGGAGAATTAAATACTCAGTTGCTTGGTCTGGTGATGGTGGCGCAAATTCAGATGGCAGCTATGAGTCGTGTGGATATGAAAGAGGATGATCGTAAAGATTTTTACTTATACGTGGATGAGTTCCAGAATTTT
>CAXCBS010000119.1:0-4474 GCA_963980845.1 uncultured Candidatus Peregrinibacteria bacterium
GCTTCAGATATAAGTGCAGCGATGTACTCAGTCGAGAAGTACTAATAGGTAATTGACTTTTTTTATACGTACAATCTGTGGATTAGAGATGAGGCCCGCATGGGCCATCTTGGCCCTTTACGGGTTTTGTCTCTGATTCACCCTTTAACGTGTTTTCTTGAGAATTGTTGTTGTAATTGCTAATTATTTGGATATATTTGTTTTGGACTTTGTTAAAAGGTCCTGTCTTGGTGGCTTTAGCGAGTGGGGTACACCTGTTCCCATCCCGAACACAGAAGTTAAGCCATTCAGCGCCGATGGTACTGCATCAATAGTTGTGGTAGAGTAGGCCGCCGCCAAGACAGGGCTTTTTATAATGCTGTTCGATCTTCTAAGCAGAGTTGTTTGAGGTGGTCGGAAGTTACTCTAATAGGGCAATATCTGCCACCATTTTCAAATCGATAATTAATTTCAAGTATTGCTCGGGCTAAATCATACAAGGTTGCATCATCTTTTGGTTTAAGAGTTGCCCTGATAAGTTTCCGGCTTTTATCTTCTGGGTGCTGTTCGGTGTGCATATCTTCTATATTAATGACCCATTTACCAAAAATTGCACTGATTTTTTCAGATTCTCCTGGTTCATGTGGAACATCTATTTCAACATTGATGCCCTCCATAATAATATCTTCTTCTTCAATTTGAGAGGCTTCGAGTCTTTTTACGAATAAAACTTCCAAGGGCTCGATTTGAGCTTGGCCGATTTTTTCTGCCACGAGATGAGAGTTTGCTCTTTGTTCCTTCTGGTATTTTAATTCTGTTGAAACTAGTTCTTTTTCTATTCTTGAAATGAGAGCTTTTGAAGGTTTGGTTTGACGTTCAGGATCTTTTAATTTTACTAAGTGGGTGGCTGTTTCGTTTCGTGAAAATTTAATACTATCAACTTTTTTTTGATGACTGGCTTGATTTATTCCATATAATATTCCGCGGGTTACTTCTTCACGCGTTCCTAAATTAAATATTTCAGCTAAGTGATCCATGTAGGCTAATCCTTGAATTCTTCTAATTAAACGTAATCTCTGGGCTTTCCCTTTTTCTTGAGGAGAGGCGGTTTTTTTGGGAGCAGGGGCATGCAATAGTGAACGAGCTGCTTTGCGGGCTACACTACCAGCAAAAGGAGGCCATCTTAGGTCTGGAGGGGTCTCTTGTGTGATGTAGTCAGCAAATTTTTGATCTTCTGCATCAAGTGTTACTACATGGATTTCTGCTCCGTCTGGCAGAGGATCAAGTGGATTAATTTGCCAGGCTTTGGCGTTTTTCCCAGCCCCTACTGAGACCACAATGCCTAGGGTTTTTCCAAGGACTTGCTCATGAATGCTAGCGGCATAATCTATGCCAACAGCGCCTTTTAAAAATATTTTTTCAGTGCCATCCGGAGCGTAAACTCGCACAAACCCGCGCAGTAATTTTTTTTCTAAAACATCAAAAATTTCTAGCCTTTTTACTCGTCGTCTAGTGCGTTGGAGAACATCTCTTACAATCTCTTTTAGGAATTCAGGGAATTCTTCATCTTCTTTGTGTAGCCATCCTCGCGGAGTTCTATTTTCACTGCGACGATCGTTGATTCGGACTGTCATTAGAGCGTTTTCTTTTCCGTTAAATAGATCTTCATTATAAATATCTATTTCTAGTCCTTTTTCTTGGGAAGAGCGATGTTTTTCAGGATTCCCTCTCCCGGCTCCAACATCTTTATCTAAGAATTCTTCTACTTGTCTAAGTACAGTTTGTAATTGCGTGCATCTTTTTTCTTCATAAATTTGTAGTTCAAGGTCTCTTACTTGAGCTTGATTGCGTGTTGAGGCTGGTTTGTCCTTTAGTTTTTCTAGTTTTGCTTCTAATTTTTGGGTTTTTCTAGAGGTTTTACAATTGGGACATTCTTCAGGGTTTTTTGTTTGAATGTATATTTCAAAAAGTGGATCATTTGGATGAGCAGCTGGTTCATAATCTAGATTGTCAACTTGGGTGGGGTCTAACATTTCACCTAAAGGACGGGGTCTAATTCGAACGTATTCAACGGCAGGATTGTTTATAATAGGTTCTAATCGTGCTCTTAATTCATCTAAGTTTTTGCCTGGCCCTAAGAATCTTTGGTGATGTTTTTCTCTTAATTTTTCGCATTTTTGGATAGCTTCGGGGTTTCTGTAACGGAAGCAGTTTTCGAGAATAATATTGGCAATATGATTGAATTTGAATATTCGAAGAACACGAACATGAATTTTGGCTGTTTGCGCTGTGATTTCCTCACCTCGAGGCCTTGCCTTAACATCAATGGTTTCCATGTTGTCAGCGCGGTCAGCCCCTTTTAGAGCTACAATGCGGAGTCCGTATTTTACGGCTTGGCTAAGCAGGATAAAAATACTAGTAGCATCTTTGTAAGCATTGATTTCTTCTTTTGGTGTGTCTTTGGGGAGTTTCATGGCTTTTAAAATATCTTCGTCATCCCAGTGAGAGACTCCTTTTACTAGTCCGGATACTTTTCCGCGAGTTTTGTCTATTAAGCTGGTTATTTCTTTTTTTCCTTCAAAAGCATTTAATTCGTGTAGGGGAGTGAAATTGTAATGTTCTGTGGCTAATAAGGCTTTGTCATGTACTTTTGGGCCTATGCTACGAGGATCTTTTGGATGTAATTCTGGTAAATCTTCAGCATCATCGTGGTGCAGGGCCGCAATAATTGAATAAATGTTGGAGAGCCTTTCGTCACGTATTTTTTTAACTGTTGTTCCAACTAAATGTTTTCTGGCTACGAGACCTCCTTTGTCACGTGTTCTTTTGCGATGCAACATGTCTACGTGCCATATCTCATAGGTGACTAGGAGTATTTCTGTTGGGGAAAGAGGGTATTTGCAATGATCTCTTCTTACTCTTTGGGCTAAGAGAATAATTTTTTTTGCAATGGTTCGAAGCTCTTGGTCTATTCCAGGGTGTTCTGGGGTATCTGAATATTGTTCGTTTAATCCATCGGTTGTCATTTGATCGAAAACACGATCAATAAAAGTCATGTTTGATATTTCTGTGGCTTGGTTTTGTTTTTTATTTCGTCGGGATATCGTTCATCGTAAATTTCTGTCCATTCTGGGACTTTGTAATCTAGGTCTGTTGTATCTAGAAAAGGGCTAATTTCTTCCCAAATAGGACCGTTTTCAATGGCTCTTTTTTCCCAGTTAAAATCTGGAGTTTCAGGGGTTGAGTCTAGTTGTTCTGGGGTGGTCTTAACGGGTGGAGAAGACGTTTTGGTCATGGGTTTTAAAAAAGGGGAATAAGTATACACTTACTCCTGTTTTTTGCAAGACTTCATGGGTCTAATCGTCGTCTTCTTCCTCAGCTAATTTTTCGGCATCTATTAGGTTCTCGTCGTGGTTTATATCTAGCTCATCGCTTTTGTGAATTTTTTGTAGACGGGAAGTGCGAGGATTGTAGCATTCATAAAACAGTGTCACCAATTCGGGAGTGGTAAGAGTGTCAGCTTTTAGACCTACATTTTGTAGTCCGGTTTTTACTACATTTAGCCTTTGGTTAAGGCCTTTTCGGAGTGTTTCAAATTCGCGGTGACGTTGGCGAAGTTCGGCGACTGAGTCTTTGGGCGACATATAACCCATGAATTTTTGGATCATGGTTATTTTTTTGGCGCGTGGTGGGTCGTAAGGAATAACTACATAAAACTCTTTTTGCATAATGTCAGCGTATTCAATTAAACGTTTGATGTAATCCATGTAATCAAGAGTTTGTTCTTTTAAAAGTCGGTGGTCTTGTTTGTTGGCAATGGTTTCTAATCCGTCCAGGTAGTTGTCTAGGTCAAGTTTTTTGGACCGAACTACGATTTGAATTGGAAATTCTAGTGAATTTAAGAAATTTTGGTATCCGTAAATTACAGCATTTTGCTCTTGTTCAGATTTTAGGTGAATGTTGACGCTAGAAGTTTTGAGAACTGCTCGAATACCTCCGTTTTTAAGGATTATAAGATTGTCGCGAATCTCGGCAATGTTTAAATGCATCTGAGTGCTAGAAGCAATAGTTTTCTTAGCATTTTTAACTGTTTCTTTTGGTTTTGCTTCTTGTTTTGTGTTTGGTTTTTGAGTTTGCGTCATTTTAATGTTGGATTAGATTTTGAATAGCCTCGTGTTTAGCCTCAACAATATCAGAATGAGAATCAAGAATACTGGTTAATTCATCAAGGTTTTTAAGTTCTTTTGGTGCTTTTTTAGTTTGTTTTTGTTGTTCTAGTTCGGCTTTGGTTTTAGGACGAGGACTGGTTATAGAAGTGAAAACTTCACCCGCACCAGGTGTCCAAACGCGATGTCTTGGTTTTATATAAAATTCAAGAGAAAGGAATAGAAAATGCAAAAAAGGAATGCCTTTGATTTTTAGAAAAGCAATGGCTGCGGTAATCAATCCAATTGGAATCACAAAAATTAGTGAGACCTCTAAAACATACATTTTG
>CAXCBS010000120.1:0-4403 GCA_963980845.1 uncultured Candidatus Peregrinibacteria bacterium
TTGAATGGTGCGGTCAATGGTGAGCATGATGTTGGAGCCGTCCATTGCTTCTTGGATTTCACTGTCACCCACGGTGATTTGTTTACCACTGGCATCGATTTGAGAGGTAAAGTAGCCGGTTTCACCTTTGAGTTCGGTTTCGAACATGCTTTCTAAACCATATTGCCCAGTGCCAGTAGCGTTGGTGTAGCCAAGTAGCTGGGCCGCTAATTCACCTTCGGGATAGTAGCGGTAATATTCTTCTTGAAGACGAATACCAAAAAAATCGGTTTCTTCTTCGTCTTGGAGGATCTCAATGGCCTCGGAAACTTCGTGCGGTAATTTGCGTTTGATGATTACATAACGATTGCGCCCTTCTAAAATGCTTTCTAATTTGTCTTGGTCTACGTTTAGAACTTCGCTTAATTGTTTGGCAGCAGATTCTTTGTTGTAGATTTGAGGAGGGTAAGCGTAGAGGGCTCCGTTTTCAGTCATTTCTACTCCTGTTAAATGAAGATCGTGAACCTCTTCGATAACAATGGGTTCAAACTCATCTCCAAGTAAAATTACGGAACGAGTTTTTTCGCTTAGGGTGTCGACTAATTCTTGTTCAAACAAAAGATAAAGCTCTTCGTCAGAGTGTAGTCGGAGATCAGTATAGGAAAGAAGATCTTCTAAATTAATGCTCGTGTCTTCTTCCTCTTCATTTTCTTCGTCTTCAGGTTCTTCCATTTCGTCTAAAGTTTCAAAAGCTTTTTCATATTCGCGGATAAGGTTTTCATAGCGTTCTTCGTCGCGCTCTTGTTCTTCTTCGAGATCAAACAAAAGGGAAGCCAAGGTTTTGCCAACATAAAGAGGGTCGTCGATGAGGGTGGGGTCAGCGTAAACTAATTTAAAAGTGGTGTTAGTGGCCAGGGCATAAGGCTCGTCAGCGTTGCGATCTTGAATCAGGATTTCGCCACGGCGGGCTGGAATTTCGGTATAGCCTTGGTTTTTTTCAAACGCTATTTGTTGGTAATAGCCGGCTTTAATAACTTGTAGAAAAAATAGCCGTAAAATAATAACAAAAACCACAACAAAACCTATCGCGATCAAAACTGTAATGCGATTCATGGGGAGCTCTCGGAAATGCTTGCGGTATTTAAAGAGGGTTTTAGCTTTCTTCATGGGGTCTTATCGTAATCCAAACAGGAGCGGGATTCAATAAGTAAAAATTGACTTTCAGGATGGGTTTAGCTATTTTGTCAATAGAATAGAAATTAAAATCACATATTATGGTAAATGCACCTGGACAGGGAGATCTCCCTTCAGAGATAGAAATCATTATTGAGGATGAAGGCTCTCAGCTTACGCCAGAACAAGATTTGCGCCTTCCTATTGATTTATCGGAAGGGACTGGACATCTTGATCCGTTAACAGTCGACACGGTTGCTTTGTTAGCGGATTGGCAGCAGTTTGCTGATGACTGGGCAAGACACAAAGATGTCCGAGGCGTGATGAGTGCGGAAATTGGACGGGAGGGGAATGCTGGTCAAGCGCCACGTCGACGAGATTTGGAGGGGCATGACAGGAACGATTGTTAATCTAGCTCCAGATAATTTTGTTCTTCAAGCGTGTCTAGATCGCTGGCTTTTACTGAGCCGTAACCAATGGTGTAGAGCGTGTCGCCGATGTAAATAACACGGGTGATTTGGCTGGAGTAATCGTACCAGTCCCAATAATTGCCTTCCATTTCTTGGTAGTTGGTGATCGTGCCTTTTAAGTCAAAACCGTTTTCGTCAAAATCGTAAATATAGGCGCCTTGATAAGTGTAGTCGCCGGAAGTGTTGGCGGAAGCATAAGGGTCATCAACAATGGCGAGGGTTACGGGAAAGGCCATAAGTCCTTTGGTTTCATCAAAAAGTAGGGCTTTGTGGTTGTAGAGTAATTCAGATGTGGTGCCGCGATCGCCGATTCCAACGCTGTCAACTTGAGTGGGGTTTTCTAGATCGCTGACATCAAATAATGAAATTTTCATGCCTTGGTACCACGCAAAATCTAAATTGCGGGAGGCAGTTTCTTCTTCTTCGGCATCGTCGGCATCTTTGCCAAAACCGATGAGATAGTCATCGCCATAAGGTTGTAAATAGTCGCTGTAGCCTGGGACTTTGAGTTCGCCGGTGACAATTGGATCGCTTGGGTCAGATAAGTCGAGTACAAACAAGGGATCAACTTTTTTGAAAGTCACAATATAGCCAGTGTCGCCCATAAAACGGGTGGAATAAATTGACTCACCCGGAGCGAGACCTTCAACCGATCCGGTGATGTCTAGATCCATGTCGAGGACGTATAGGTTGTTGCTGGAGGGAGGGTCTGACCAGACCGACCCTTCAGTGGTGGCAATGCGGAAATGATCATCATGTTCATCCATGCTGAATTGATCCAAGATAGTGCCAGGGACTTTTCCAGAAGCTTCATAATCAAGTTCTCCGCCATCTAAGGCAAAACGGTGCACCAAGGTTTTGGAGTTACTCCAATCATAATAATAATCGTCGTAGTTGTAATTTGTAGAAGCAATATAAAGATTTTCCGTGGAGGAATAGACGTTTTCACTACTGCCAATTAAAACTTCTTTGTCGATTTCACCGTCCATGTCATCAAGCGGGATGGCCACGGTGATGAGGTAATTTAATTCACGTTCACGGGGAAGGTATTTAAGGTCGGTGCAGCCGGCCATGTAGTCTTCTTCTCCAGTGGCTGAGTCGTAAAAGCGTGGGAGAACTTCTTCTATGTTTAATTCTTCAAGATCAAAATCATAGTAGTAATAAGAGAGGTCGAATTTGTTTAAAATCATATAAAGAGTGTCGTCGATTTTGCGAGAATTGTCATAGCTGCCATCGAATTCGAGTTCGCGATCAAGTACAGGATCGGAGCGGTCAGAGATGTCGTAAATATAAGTTGCGGTGCGAGTTTGGTGAAAATAAGGAATGTAAATATCTTCTTCAAAAAAATCGTAAACGTCGTAGTTTGTTTGGGACCCAACTACGATTAATTGATCGTCATCAACGTAAATTTCAGAAGGATTGAAATAGTTGTCGCTATAATTAATGACAGCTACTTCTTGCATGTTGTCAGCGGGATAAGCTTCAATAATGCGAATCGATCCATCAGAAATCATATAAATATATTGGCCGTCGTTTTTTACAGTGTCCGCTTCGTCTACGCCAGCAACTTGGATATTTGTTTCGGAGTAATCAGCGCTGCCTAAGCCGCTGCTATCGCTGCTAGATTCAGCCATGTCCTCTTCGACGTCAAACCAATAATAGTTAGGTGGATTGTTTAAAAATTTTTCCTTTAATTGATCGCAGGATTCAATTGGGATTAATTCTCCTTCTAGTTCTTCGTATTTGAGTGATTCAAGATTAGTTTGTTCTTCTTTTAGACGCCAAATAACTTCGGACATTTCGCCGCGAGCAATGGATTTATCAAGATCGCTAATGGAGGTGGGGACAGCAGAAAGTTCGGCAATGGGCTCAACATAGGTGCGGTACCAGGGGTCGTTTGAAGAAATGGTGGTAAGGTCGAGATCAAGGGCGTTCGCAATAATTTTGCTGGCTTCGGCAAAATTGATTTCATTAGCTGGTTGAAAAGTGCCGTCATCATAGCCATCGATCAGTCCCACGTCTTTTCCGTAACAAACATACTTGGCAAACCATTCGCCTGTGACATCTGGGAAACAATCAGAGCCGGCAGCATCATCAGTAATTGATTCCACAATAATTTTCATAAACTCGGCGCGATTGATTTTGTTTAAAGATTGAAAAGAGCCGTCCTCATAACCTTCTACAATATTGTTTTCCTGCATCCAGGTAATAGCGTCGTAACTGGGGTCGTCATCATCAAGATCGGAAAACGCGCTAACCTCGGCCGTGGCGCCAGTTAGGGGGATGGAAAGAACTAAAAAAGATCCGCACAAGAGAAGTGAGATAAGTTTTTTCATGACATAAGGGTTAAATAGCTTGAATATCTTAACATGCAGGGTTTACAACGAAGGGCGATCAAGAAAGTTACACCTTGACTTTTATGGAATGATATGCGATTATGTCAATAGAGTAAATTAACTAATATAAAAATGGAATTAGATTTAGATAATGCATTTGACGCGCTAATGTTGGAGCTTGCTGAGAGCGAGGCGGATTTGGCGGTGCAGGAAGATGAAGATCAGACTGATTACACGCCGGATCAGCCGATTCGTGATGTGTCAGAGTTTACTGTGGTTAGAAGGTTTCATGGTTGGCAAGCAGTTATGGAAGAGGAGGTAGCGAGGGGAGGGAATGGCGCAGTGCGTCCTTGTGAAACTTTAAAAGAGCATGATCGTAATGATCGCTAGACTAAAAAACAGCCAACCATTAGGATGAGGGCAGTTTTTTTAATAAAATTTTATG
>CAXCBS010000121.1:0-4387 GCA_963980845.1 uncultured Candidatus Peregrinibacteria bacterium
CTTTTAAGAAATAACAGGTTAAATAAGGATGTTGTTAAAAAATAATTACACCACAAACTTGACTTTTAACAAGGAGTATGACATGTTGGGTGTGGATTAATCCAACTACTATTTAACCCCCCTCATCATGGCTTACACAGAAGCACATGCGACTGCGGAAGCAGTCCACGCCGCCCCACGGCTGCAGGCTCGTCACGAGACTCCAGCCATGTTCCCTGAGCAGGGGGACATGCTCCCCGCTGACGCGGACACAGGTCCGGATTATCCATTGGCTGCCTTCATGGAGGCAACTCACCAACAGGTCGTCCCGACTGATGAGGCCGATCCCGAGGAGCACAAGTACGCATTGGATGCCGGCCCTTACCCAGGCGCAGCAGAAGCTGCCCCGGAAGAGGTGCCAGAGGAACTTGCGCACGAACAAGCGGTTACCCGCATTGCTGCCTTGGCCGCTTTAACTCCTGAGGAGATTAAAGCAATGACCGAGGAAGAGCGAGCTTTGCTCCGTGAGCATCTGATGGCCGCCCTTGAACGGGTTGCCACAGTAGAGGCTCGGGTACAGGTTTACGCTCGTGTGATGGATGTCTATGGATTAGACACTATCATCGGGTTCATCTGTCCAGAATACGGAGACATAGCAACTGGCGTCGTTGGCGCCGCCTACCTACTTTGGGAGGCAGAGAATGCCGACCTAGAAACCATCGAGAAATGGAAAATAGTAGGGTTCCAAGTTGCTGACGTAGCCCTTGGTCTAATCCCTGGTCTAGATCTAATCCTTGATACCGGTTTCCAAGCTAATGTACTTGGTGCCAAAGCATTCACTAAGCAGGTTGAAAAACTTGCCACAAATGCCAGAGCCGCCGGAGTTCCAGAAGAAGTTGTACAGCAAATCCTAAATGACGCCAAAGTCATACAGGAACGCCTAGACTTACTTCACAGGATCTACAAATGGTTCACCGAAGACAAGGATAAGGAAAAGGACCCTGATGGTCCCAGGCCAAACAAGGTTCCAGATCCTGCCTTCCCAGAACCAGTATACGCTTAAGGCTTAACAATCAGATTGGCGGAGGGCTCTAAGGTCGGACATGCCTCAAGAGCTCTCCACCTCCCAAGCAACTGCTCATTATTAACACGACATTAAGTTCTGTTTATTTCCCCTAACAAAAATCATCATGGAAACCACAACTCACACCACCGAATCTGCCCCCGATGCTCCCACCACAATGCCTTATCCCAAGGTAGATATCCTGGCCCTGGCTAACCTCCCAGAAGAGGAAATTAGAGCCTTGCGAGAAACTGACCTTCGCGCTCTGCAAGGAGCTTACGTAGCCGCTCTCAAACAAGCTGCTCCAGTCGAGGCCGAGGTACGTCTCTACGCTCGTATGAATGATATCTATCAGCACCAAAGGCTTCTCGACCTGCTTGGGAAAGATGACGGCAAAGACCCATTTTTCATTGAGCATCAAGCTCGTCATATGGGCCTAAGCAAAGAAGACCGCGAAAGAATTGATGAGTTTCAAAGAAATGCTGACCTTGCCGGTGAAACTTTTGGCCCAGCAGGAGAAATATTAATGCATCCTGATATGAAATCTGCAGATCTTTTCCGCGCTCAACTAGACAAGTTGGTTGCAAATGCTCGCATCGCTGGAATTCCCGAGCAGACAATCCAGCCAATCTTAGATGAGGCAGATCTCATCGTTCAGAAAGGTGACATCGGTTACAGGATACACCGCTGGCTCACCAATTAGTTCTATTGGTTAAGGTCCCCTTTTAGACTTGGACATGGTCTGAGGGGGACCCCCAAATTTTATTTCACTTATTCCTAACCCAATTTACTATGGGTAACTTACAAACTGCGGCTCCGGCCGCCACCATTTCAGACCACCCCCCTTCGCGCCCGCGCGGCGCAACAACACTCCACCCCAAACCAATGGCCTCTCCGGACAGGCCACAATTACCTCCGGTTGACCCCGGGTCAGCTCCTGAGTCTCCCGAAGCCGAAGTCCCGGCCGAAGTCCAAGAGGAGCGCGACCTTACCTCCATTCGCGTCCTTGCGACCCTTGATCCCAAGGAAATCAAGGACATGACCGAGGAGGAGCGAGAAGCCTTAAGAGAGCATTTTATTACTGCTCTTGAAACTGCCACTACAGCCGAGGCACGTGTTCGGCTTTACGCTCGCGTTACGGATATGTATCTGCTCGACACAGCCATTGGCGCAGCCCTTCCTGTTATCGGTGACATTGCTACCTCTGCTGGTAGCGCCGGATACCTATATTGGGAATCTCAAAACATGGAGCTAGAAGGATCAGATATTGCCAAAATTATGGGTTGGCAAGTAGCGGACGCTGCCATTGGATTAATTCCTGGTATCGACCTAGCAACAGATACGGTTTTCCCAGCTAATGTTCTTTCTGCTCGTTACTTCACCGCGCAATTAAACAAATTAATTGCCAACGCTAAAGTGGCTGGCGTACCAGAAGAAGTAATTAAAAAAATGGTTGAAGATGCTGATTTTATGATCACTAAATATGACTTTATTTATAAAATGTATAAATGGGTCAAAGGAAACGGCCAAGGAAAATTACCTGACCCAGATAAGCCACAAATAACTGGGCCAAAACAAAAATAAATCTCAAAAAGTTTGCCAAAGGGTTGGGCTTCTGTTAAAACTAAGTCCAACCCTTTTTAAATAACAAAAAAACCATGCCAGGACTTTCTCAATTAAAGTCCGCCCCAACCACACCAATGGAAGCTTTCGTTAGAGTAGAAGGATCTATCGAAGGAGCTTTTGCTACGCAAGGAATTGAAAGGTGGGGAGATTTATCTCCAGATTTACAGTCCGAATTTAAAAATTTAGTTGACCCCGAGCAAGTTGACGACGTTATCCAAGGGATTCGTAGAATTTTCCCTAACATCCAAGTTAGCCCCGACGATTTAGTTAACCTTTAAAAAACCTTAATTATGTCCTCAGACAAACCAGAACCCCTCGATAATCGCGCCAATGACTATAGCGGAGTAGCCACATCGGCCTTAATTTCCCACCAAACCATCTACGACGAAACTGTTGATGTTGAAGCCGTTACCTCTTGGTATGATTTGCCGCTCAGAATGCAAGAAGCTTTGAATTCTTTGGTTTCAGATGATGAAGCTGATCAAGTAGAAGCTGGTTTTCGCCAAGTTTTTCCAAATTTTAGAATGGATCGGGGTTTGAGTCCGGTAGAAGGCATGACCAGAACAGAATATGTAAATGGTCGCACTTCTAATTACCGGCAAGTTTTAGACGAGCTTTCTTCAGAGGAAGATCTCGACGCAGATGTTCTCATTGCTTGTTTATTTCAAAGAGTTTTTCCTCCTTCAAATTATACGATCGACCATCCTTCGGATTCTGAATTAGTAGAGATGCTTCTTAGTGACTCTCTTGAGAGACAGGCTGCTTTGCAGGCTTTAACTGAGATGAGGCCTGAATTAGGTATTACCGAAAGAGATTTAATCGATGGGAATTATCTGGCTCCTTGGTTGCGACAACGAATGCACGAAGTCTTAAGACATCTTCATTAAACAATTTCCCCTCGACAAAAACCCCTATTTCGTGGTAATAAATAGCTAAATAAACTTATTTTTAGCTTATTCCAAGAAAAATGACCTCAACCAATATCCAAGACTACAGAATAGCGACCATGGGAAGCCATACTGCGCTCCAAATTCTAAAAGGAGCCAAAGACGAGGGTTTCCAAACCTTATGTGTAGTCACGCCAAAAACTCGGCCAGTCTACGAACGGTTTGGGATTGTAGATGAATTTATTGAAATCGATGACTATAAAAATTTCTTTGAAATCGAACAGCAGTTAGTAGATAAAAAATGTATCGCTATCCCGCATGGCTCTTTTGTGAGCTATTTAGGGCACGAAAAAATGAAAGGCCTTAAATGCATGCATTACGGAACCAAAGGAATTTTAGAATGGGAATCAGATCGTTCCATGGAGAGGCAATGGCTACTAAAAGCAGGCCTCAAACTACCTAAAATTCTCGAAAGCCCAGAAGAAATTGATCGGGCTGTAATTATTAAATTCCACGGAGCCAAAGGTGGCTCTGGTTATTTTATTGCTAACAATCCAGAAGAGTTTTACGAAGGTCTTGCCAAATACGGGCGCGACGATGATTACGTAATTCAGGAGTACATTGTGGGTGTGCCCATGTATGTGCATTATTTCTATTCTCGCTTAACTAATGAACTTGAAATCATGAGTTTTGATAAACGTTACGAGTCCAATGCTGATTCAATTGGTCGAATTGCGGCTCGCGATCAACTTGCGGCTGATATTCAAACCAGCTACACCATTACCGGGAATATCCCGATTGTGGTTCGCGAATCATTGCTTCCAATGCTGTA
>CAXCBS010000122.1:0-4353 GCA_963980845.1 uncultured Candidatus Peregrinibacteria bacterium
TGGGTTTATTTTGTTTAAAAACAGCTTTTAACTGCGCTCCCCAAACAAACATAGAAGCTGGCGGTTCATCTGTTAAAAGTGTTCCTCCACCTAAAACAAAACAATCACAATCGGAAATCGCTTTTTTGGTTTCTCTAAGCTGTCCTGGTGACAGAAGCGCTTTGAGATTAGATCGAAAACCACTAGGCACGCGCCCCACACTTGGTACTCCAAATTCCTTGGTGGTAGCTGCTGGATTAGCGCTCATAACTGTAATGTCACCTTCTAATTGCCTTAAAAATCCGGCCAGAATTGCCTCATCACCGAGGTTACCAGCACCGTAATTGCCGCAAAGGAGGATTTTTTTTGTCATAGGTAGAGCTTTACTGGTGCATAGCTTAAGCGATGAAGCGGGGTTAAGCCATGCTTTTTTAGGGCGTCCTGGTGTTTTTGGGTGCCATACCCCTTATGTTTTTCAAAATGATAGCCTGGAAATTTAAGGGCCTTTTTTTTCATTATGCGATCGCGAGTTACCTTGGCCAAAACAGAAGCCGCGGCAATGCAACGTTCTTTTTGATCACCTTTGATAATAGAAGTATGCGACACGCTGAATTTAAACTTATCACGCCCATCAATGAGTAAGTGCTCGGGAATGCGAGGAAGACCCTTAAGAGCGCGTTTATAGGCTAATTCTGTGGCTTTTATAAGTCCTAGTCGGTCTACTTCTTTGTTAGAAGCTTGGCCAATCCCCCATTCGGCTTTTGATTTTATTAAACCAAAAAGTTGTTCTCGTTTTTTTTCAGTAAGTAGTTTTGAATCATTTAACCCGGGAAGGCGTGTTCGCGGCGCTAAAATAACAGCCGCCGCTACAACTGGACCGGCCCAGGGCCCACGTCCGGCTTCATCCATTCCGGCAATAATCTGTTTTTTGATAGGAGGCATAAAAAAGAGCCACGGTTTAGGTGGCTCTATTATACTTAAGAATAGCTTCGTTGTCTTATTCTTCTGTTTTTTCTTCTTCAGCTGGTGCTTCCTCAGTGGCCGGGGCCTCTTCGGTTTTTGCCTCTTCAGCAGCAGGTTCTTCCTTGGCAGGAGCTTCTTCTGCTTTTGCCTCTTCGGCGGGAGCTTCAACTGGAGCTTCAACTGGAGCTTCAGTGGTAGCTTCTTCTTTAGGAGCGGCTTCGGCGGCCTCAGCTTCTTCAGCTTTTTTAGCGGCTTTGACTGCTTCTTGAATTTCATCTTCAGAAGCTTCTTTTTCCTCTTCTGGGAAATCGTAACCCATTAGTTTAGCTTCTTTCAAACGGGCACTTTTACCAGTTCGATTCCGCATAAAGTACAGTTTTGAACGACGTACTTTGGAGTTACGAATAATTTCAATCTGGGCAATATTGCTGGAGTGAATTGGGAAGATTTTCTCAACCCCAACACCACTGGCAATTTTGCGGACAGTAATGGTTTTGTCAGCACCAGCACCACTATTAACAGCGATAACTAGGCCTTCAAAAATCTGGATGCGTTCTTTTGCTCCATCCTTGGTAGATTCTGTAATTTTTTGGTGCACGCGAACAGTATTTCCTGCTTTGATTGGCGGAATGCGCTTTTTCAAAGATTTAGAATTTTTCTGGACGTGCTCGAGAAGTTGTTGATTCATGATTTATGATAATTAAGACTGCCCGATTATAGGGAAGCCAATCTAAAATGTAAAGCTAAAGTGCGTTCTGAAGTTGATTGTGAGCTACCATATTGTCTGAATCTGTTAGTAGCTGTTTTAAAAACCGGTCATTGCACTTGAGGCGATAAATGAAATCGTCTCTGTTAAGTAGGGTGTATTTGATCGGACGATCAGAATTCACCTCTTTATCAAGAAGGTTTTGCAAATCATCTTTCTCAACATCACCAACTAGTAAAAGATCTACTTCTGAATCTTTTTTAAGGAAAAACCCGGAAAGTAGTAAAAACTCTACTTTTCCTAGTCTCATAATTGATTCTACGACTTTGGCATTTTGATCAGTGGTCTTAAGGACAATGCCTTGCAACTCAGTAAACAATGGGAACTTTTGATTTACTACATAGAATTTTTTTCTATTCTTCATGCGGCTCTTAAGAAGTCCCAATTTTTTTAGATTATCAAGTTCGCGACGAACAGAATTAATTTGTTCATCAAGTCGGCGTGTTAGTTCGCGGATAAAGTATTCCTCTTCTGGGTTTAACAGAAATAGAGTGAGGAGCTTTACGCGAGTTTTAGAAGTAAACAGGCGCTTGAGAAGCATATTGAGTAAGCCACATAAGTTGTACACATAATTTGTGCACTATGGGGACAATGTATAAGTTTTGTTTTCAAAATGCAAGAGATTGTATCTATTTTTTATTCATGAAATTTTTTACAGGTTAAACTTAGGCTTGTTTTAAATTGACGCATTATGGTTTTTAGTTGTTTAATCTGTATAATTTATTTGTACGCTTAGCCCACAATGCAGTGAGAGCTGAACACTTTTGTTGTTCTCTTAGTTTTGTTTATTTAATAACAAAAAACCGCCTTTTCAGGCGGTCTTAATTAACAATAAAACTTAAGCTCTAGACTTCAAAATCCTCATCATCATCGTCATCATCTGATTCTCCTAAAATTGATGTTACGAACAAGGTTATGAATCCCCCAGTTACTACCCCAACAATTGCAGTTCCGAACAAAACAAACGTAGGCGCTACGCTAGAACTTAGCTCCCAAAAGAAGAAAGTTAAGTAATTACATGAGGCTTGAATGTTTTCAAAAGCCAGAATTAAAATAATCACGAAACAGATGACTGAACCAGCTAGATATAGTGCGCGCATAGTATAAGGAGGGTAAGGTTTTAAGAGATGTATTTCTCGACGAAACGTTCGAGACAGATAGCATTATGAATTTGAGCGTATCCAGGTTGACCTTTTTTGTAATTGGCTTTGACCTTGCCTTGTTCAGCTTCCGGATATTGGCCAATCATTTCTTTTACCTTGGCTCCGATCTCTTCGTCGCTTGGCTCTAGTTTTTCTTCCTTATAAAGATGATTTAGAGCTAAACGTAAGGTAACCTGTTTTTCGGCTTGTTCACGTTTTTCAGTGCGGAGATCACGGTCTTTTTCCTTGAGATACTCTTCGTATTGCTCCCAAGAGATACCGCGACCTTCAAGTTCCATTTTAGAACGGTCTAGAATAAAGTCAATTTCCTCTTCTATAAGCGGCTCTGGGACCTCAACCTTCGCAAGCTTGATTAGCTCTTCGAAAAACTCACCTTCGCAACGAGTGCGTTCGTTATGTTCACGTTCTTTTAATAGATTCTCACGTACTTCTTCGCGGAATTTATCTGGAGTTAGATCTTTTCCAGTCATTTTGGAAATCCAAGCTTCGGTAAGCTCAGGCAACTGAACTTCTTGAACCTTGTTTACTTTGATTTTAAATTTAACTTTTTTGCCTTTGAATTTGTCAGAGTGATAATCCTTAGGAAAAGTTATTTCAAATTCTTTGTCCTCTCCAGCCTTCATTCCTTCAATGTGCTCTTCGAAACCAGGGATTAAGCCTCCCTCCCCTAATACAACGGGGTGGTTTTTACTGGCAGTCCCCTCTAGTGGCACATCGCCTTCTGGATCAAATCCTTCAAAATCTACTTCTACTTTGTCCTCCATCTGAGCTCCGCGCTTAACCTCGGGATAAGTGGCTCCTTGTTTACGGAAATAAGTGACCACTTCGTCTAAATCATCGTCAGTAACAGTGGTGTCTTTTTTCTCGACTTTGATTTTTTCGTGTCCAGAAATTTTAACCTCTGGCAGAATGGCTACTTTGGCTTCAAAAGTGAAAGGGTCATCTTTTGTAATATTGATTTCAGGACGAGCGATAACCTGTACTTTGTGTTCGATAATGGCTTCTGCGTAAAAATTCGGTAGCGCAATTTCTAGGGCGTGGGCGCGAATGACATCCTTGCCAACGTGTTTTTCAAGTACGTCTTGAGGGATTTTCCCAGCGCGAAAACCATCGATTTTCACTTGCGTGGAAAGCTCTTCGGCAGCTTTGCCTAAGTATTTGGCAACATCCTCTTCTGAGGCCTCGATTGTAATGGTGACCAGTGATTTTTCTGGTTTGGAAACAGTAACTTTCATGAAATATGGTTAAAAGCAATTTGAGACGAGTAAATCCTACGCACCTTTTGGAGGTTTGGCAATGGGAGTTACTTATGCTAACAATCCATTGCTGAATTTGTAAATTTATGGTAAAATAAAGAGAAAATAAAATTATCTATGCAAAACTCTGACATCAGAAGTGCGAACACTGCTTATGAAGCGGCTCAACAAGACTTAGTTCTTGGAGAGTGGGGCAACACACCTGCTGCGCTAGCCGCTGGAGAGG
>CAXCBS010000123.1:0-4340 GCA_963980845.1 uncultured Candidatus Peregrinibacteria bacterium
TTCTTATAATCTTCACCAGATGCTGGCAATGAGGAATTCAATTCTTGAATAGATTCCGCATCAATGTAAATCCTCATCTCATCCAACCCATCATCAAAAGAATCAGATTCTGAAAAAAACAATTGCCCCAAATTAAGCACTAACTCACGCTGTCTAACCTTATAAAACTCCATCAACGAAGAATTCATCGGGTGTCCATATTGATTTTTAAGATGATGATCAACAAACGATTGAATCATAAAAAAATGCCATCCAAAAGACATGCAAATACACGCCACTAACAAACCACTTAAAATTTTAGAATTCAAAACTGACATTATTTTTTTCTTCATAGAGCGCTGCTAACGTTACTAATAATATCAAGCACTTCCTCTGAATATTGCCAAGAAACTTGCATTGAAATTTTCATCCAATACACATCCTTAACAGATTCTAATAAAGGCCCATACAAAAAAGGATCAAGGGAAGTAGAATAAAACCAGCCATCATCATATTTCTCAATATTTCTAGTTTCAAAATTAGAAAAATCACTCACTACACTAACCACATTTTCTGATGTACCTAAAAACTCAATAGAGTCCAAATAAAACAAATAATTATCACTCGACAAAGGATCTATACGCACCTGCGTAACCTCTCCTCCATCATTAAGAATTGGGAAATCATAAACATGCAGCGGCAATGAATACGTCCGCAATTCATCATCAATAATTACATCATTTAAAGGAAAACTATTTTCCGATAAAAATCCTGTCTGATCATTACCCAAAAACACATGTCCACTATCAACTTGCGTAATACGCGTTTCTTTAATTTGAGCTAAAAGCTCCAAAATCTCATCATACTCTTCTAATTTATTTAGAGCCCTAATCTTCAATTCTTGCGCCTCTATATAATCTGGATTAACTGCTAAAGCTTTTTCCACAATTTCCAAACTCACTCTAAAATCATCATCACCATATTCATACTCAGCCCAATCAGTATAAATAGTAAAATTATAAGGATCATATAGCAAAAGATCCTCAAAAACTTTCCCCACCTTATAACTATCAGTTTTAATGTAACAATCTATCAACGCTTCATAAGCATCAATTTTTACCGCTGACAATCGATGAGCCTGCTGGTCAGCCGGAATAAAATCAATAAATTGCTCCAACTTTGAAATAGAACCCTCACAGGTTTCAGCATCAATATCCGCAGTAATTTTCAACAATTTTCCCTGCCACGACTCCACAACGTCATATACCAAATTCGTCTCCACATACCCAGCTCCATGAACACTATTTTGCCACTTGAAATAATTATCAATACTGCAAGCCGCCGCCAAAACGACAAGTAAAACAATGTTAATAATTAAAACTTTTATCTTACTCAATATCTAAAGAGTTATCGAATATTTCATTTTCCGAAGTATTGCCTGCAAAGTATACCTCATTTTTTATCAAAGTGTTTTCGCTAATTTCATTATTTTTTGATTGATCACTCAATTTTATTGCAGCCACAGAACTTCCCTCAATCAAATTATTTATAACCTTATTACCAGTATTAACAGAAGGATCCTCATAATGGCTTACAAAAAAAACACCATGCCCATTATCTATCAACTCATTACTATCAACCACGCTATCATAAGCATCATTCAACTGAATTGCCACAGCAGATTTCGATACATAATTTCCGCGCACTTCACCTTGCGAAAAATGATCAATCTCAATCGCTTCAGCCAAAATATTTTCAAATTTAGAATTAACTACACTAACCCCAGAAAAACCATAAAAAGTAATTCCCCTCCCTTTAAAATTTTTAAAAACACAATTATCAATAACTATATTTTCATCTTCATTATCACCCAAGTCATCTCCATACGGTTTTTCCGCAATCAAGCCAGAATAAATCGTATGCCCGCGAACATCTCCAATCTCCTTACCATCAAAAACAAGATCTCTAATCTCAACATTTTTTGAATCATTAATCCTTAAAAAATTAATCTCCTCCAACAAAATACTTCCCTCCAGAATCTCATCCACATGCTGCATAAAACTAACCGGCTTTGTTAAAATCATCGTATTATCACTAACTTCCTTAACCTCAAACTCCAAAAGTCTATCTCCAGAACGATCTTCCTTATAAACCTGATACCTTTGCCCAGATCTCAAATCTTCATCATCATAAACATAAAGCTCCACATCCCCAACCAACACATCTTGCTCCAAAACTGCTATTACTTTTGCCCCATCAGGAAAAACCCACGTTGCTTTTGAGCCGGAGATAAAAACACCATCCTTATTATTTATTTCCAAAGCCTGATGAAATAAATATTCTCCCGGCCCAAACAAAATTTCTATCGAATTTTCACTTTCCCGAATAATAGAATTTAAATTCTGCACCGAATCATCTCCCCACTCAAACTCCACCACAATTTGTTTATTTTCATCATGCACATAAACATGCTGCGCCTCTAAACTCTCCACACCAAACACCAACCACAATCCCGCCCCCACGAAAACCAACACCATTAATGCTAAAACTCTCTTCATTATTTTTTAATTAATTTAACATACTCCTTTTTCATTTTCTCAATACTAAAATCTAATTTTAGTTTTTTGTAAGCAGCTTTTGCATATTGCCTAGCAACCTGATTATTCTTGAAAAAAGTAAGTATAGATTCTTTGATCTCCAAATGTCTTCCCGCTGGGAAAATTAACCCATTCTTCTTATGCGTAAGCTGCTCCTTGATTCCATAAACATCCGAACTAGCAATTGGCAACTCAAATGCCATAGCCTCTAAAATCGTTAAAGGAAAAGATTCAATATATGAATTACACAAATAATAATCCGCAAAGCCATAATATTCAAAAGCCTTATCACTCATATCAATAATTCTAATTTTATCCTGCATGCTATACATTTCCACAAGCTCCTTACATCTCACTCCACCATCATAAATATTTCTAAATCCAACAAAATAAAAATAAGTATGATCATCAAGCTTAGCATTTATAAACAGGTCGATAATTGATTCTATAAGATCCACCTGTCCCTTTCGCTGACAAATAGTCCCAACATTAAGAAAAACCTTATCCTTTTTCGAATGTCCATACTTAGCTTTTAATTCTTTCTTAGGATTTTTCTTTTTAAATTCATCAATTTTCGTTGAATCCATACCATTATGAATTACCACAAAATGGTCATCATTCTTCTTATATTCTTCATACAACTTAGCAGTCTCATGAGCCACAAACACAACCTTATCAGCACAGTCAAAAGACTTGGCAGTAAAACTTAAAATCTTCTTATAATGATCAATTTCCGATTCATGTATAACCCACAATTTTTGACAATTAATGTTTTTAATCCCTATCAAAATCTCATGCATAACAATCGTATTTGAAACCACCACATCAAACCCCTCTTTTTCTATAAACTTACTCACTTTTTTCGGCCCATCCTTAGCAAAAAGTGGCACAAAACTAACTTTAGCTCCCATTTTTTCAAATTTCTCTACCAAAAGCCCTTTCTCCTCGGATAAAACCGTAACCTTATGACCTGCCTCTATATAAGCTTCCGCCACGCTAAGCAAAAATATCGGGGCTCCTTCTAGATTTAAATTATGAGATATCAGTAAAATATTACTCATCATGTTCTTTTAGTGAAAAATTATTAGCTCTCAAAGTAAGATGCGGACTATAAAAGGGATCACTGAAAATTAAATCTCCCCATTTTTTCCTGAAATAAGTGGACTCTCCCGGATACTCTCCTTTCGTTCTTGATTTCATCTCGTAATGGAACAGCACTGCATTGGGATTATATACAATCCGTCGATTCTTTTCACCAAATTTCAAACACAAATCAACATCGTTATAAGCCATGGCCAATTTAGGGTCCATCCCTCCAACTTTCTTATACAAATCTGTATCCACTAACAAACAAGCAGCCGTACAAGCAGAATAATTTCTTATAACCTGAGGGAAAAACATATACCCAATAGAATTTTCTGGTTGCGCCCTAAAAGCATGATCCGCCGTAGTGTGAATACCCAACACCACTCCCGCGTGTTGGAGCGTCTTATCCTCATACAAAAGCTTTGCTCCCACTGCCCCAACATCAGGGCTAATAGTAAACGTTCCCACCATCTGCGTCAGCCAATCCTTATTAATAACTTTCACATCATTATTTAAAAGCAAAGTATACTTGGTATTTATATTCTTCATTGCCTTGTTATGAATATATGCAAAATCAAACTTGTCGGTTGGCAAATCAATCACCTTAAACTTATCTGAATTTTTCTTAAAATAATTAAATGTTTCTTTTTCTTCACTATTATTATTAACCACTACAAT
>CAXCBS010000124.1:0-4280 GCA_963980845.1 uncultured Candidatus Peregrinibacteria bacterium
AAGATTTGCCTTATCCAAATATTTTGGCAGGACTGCCGGAGGTGTTTGGGGCCATGCGTTATCATTCATTAATGGCTGAAAAAGAGTCTTTTCCCGCGGATTTGATTGCGACAGCCGAGACAGTAGAAGATCAATTAATTATGGCTTTGCAACACAAGGAAAAACCTCTTTATGGAATTCAATTTCATCCGGAAAGTATTGGAACTGACGTGGGTAAAACTATTCTTAAAAGTTTTTTAAATGTCTAAATCTTATTCTAGACAAGAGGCCGCTGCCTTGATGGAAAGGATGTTAAAAGGAGAAATGGAGGATAGTGAAATGGCCGCTCTTTTGATTGAGCTTGCGGAGCGTGGTGAAACTGTCGAGGAGATTACAGGGATGGCCGAGGTGATGCGCGCTTTTGTGAATCCTGTGTCTGGTTTTGAGAAGGCTGTGGATACTTGTGGAACTGGTGGGTCTGGTTTGCAAAGGGTGAATGTTTCGACCATGACTGCTTTTGTGTTGGCGGCTGGCAAGGTGCCGGTGGCTAAACATGGTAATAGGGCGTCTTCTGGTCGATGTGGGAGTTTTGATGTTTTAGAAAAATTGGGGGCTAAGATTGAATTAGCTCCAGAACAGGTTGAGGAGACTTTGAAAACTCTTGGAATTGGATTTATGTTTGCGCCGCTTTACCATCCGGCTATGAAACATGTTGTGCCGGTGCGTAAGGCGCTTCGTCGTCGTACGGTTTTTAATTTGCTGGGGCCGCTTACTAATCCGGCTAATGTGCGTCGTCAGGTGCTTGGAGTTTCGGACTTAGAATCTGGTAAAAAAATGATTGAAGTGCTTAAAAATTTGGGACACGAGCGGGTGATGGTGGTGCATGGGAGTGATGGTTTGGATGAAATTACTATTACTGGAAAATCAGATGTTTTTGAGCTTAAGAATGGACATTTAAATTTTTATGAATTTGATCCGAAATCTGTGGGTATTAAACCTGTTAAATTCAAAGATATTGAAGGTGGTGATGCTGCGCAAAATGCTGAGATTTTTGAGGAAGTGATGACTGGTGATGTGTCGGGTCCAGTGCGAGATTTAGTTTTGGTAAATAGCGCCGCTGGATTTGTGTTGGCTGAAAAAGCACGCACCATGGCAGAGGGTTATGAGCTAGCGCTTTCGGCTCTTGATACTGGAGCGGCTTATGATCTTTTTCATAAATATATTCGTTTAAGTAATAACGTATGAGTATTTTAGATGACATTGTGGAGGTTAAGCGGCAGGAGGTTTCTGCTATGGATGATCCGGTGCCACCAGAGCCAGGTAAATGCCGTGGTTTTTTGTTTAAAAAAACTTTAAAAGGACGGGATCGTGTTTCTTTGATTGCTGAAATTAAAATGTCTTCTCCAAGTGCGGGTCAGATTTGTCCGGATATGGAGCCAGAAAAAATCCTGCGCACTTATGAACAGAACGGCGCGGATGCGATTTCTGTGGTAACAGATGAACAGTTTTTTGGTGGGAGTAAGGAACTTTTTGCACGGGTTCGTAAGCGTACTTTTTTACCATTAATTCGTAAGGATTTTATTATTGATGAGAAACAAATTGTAGAATCAGCTGGTATGGGAGCAGATGCGATTTTATTGATTGCCGCGATTCTTCCCGAAGATGAGTTGCGTGATTTTAGGGAGAGGGCGCAAAATTTGGGAATGGAAACTCTTGTCGAAACACATAATGAGGAAGAGATGGAGAAAGCGCTTCGATCGGGAGCGAAAATTATTGGAGTTAATAATCGAGATTTAAAAACTTTTGAAATTGATGTGAGGACAACGTTGCGTTTGGCTAAAATGGTTCCCGATAGTGTGGTTTTGGTTTCAGAAAGTGGTTTGCGTGATCGGTTTGACTCGGTTAAATTGCGGGGAAAAGCTGATGCGATGTTGATTGGAACTGCGATTTTACGGGCCGAGGATATGGCGCGAAAAGTTTATGAATTTAAACTGGATCGATCGCTTATAAAAGTTTGTGGAATTCAGGATCAAGAAACTGCGACTCAGTGTGAGGAAATGGGAGTGGAATTACTTGGATTTAATTTTGTGGAGGGGAGCCCGCGATATGTTTCGCCAGACGTGAAAATTGAAGTTAAGACTGCTAAAAAAGTAGCGCTTTTTGCTGATGCCCCGCTTGAAATAGTGAATGAAATGGCTAGTGATTTTGATTTTGTGCAGTTGCATGGGAAAGAAACGGCTGAGTATTGTGATCAGGTTAAGGCGCCGGTGATTAAGTCGTTTTTAGTAGGGGAGGAACCGTATGAAAATGTGATTCCCTTGTTTGATTTGAAAAAAGGGGAGGAGGGAGTTATTAAAATGGAGAAAGAGCCAGATGTTCCGTATTTTTTGGCTGGAGGTTTGTCGCCGCAAAATGTGGCGGAGGTAACAGCAAGATTGAATCCGTATTGCGTGGATGTGGCGCGGGGAGTGGAGTGTGGTGGGAAAAAAGACGTAGATTTAATTAAAAAATTTATTAACCAACTTAAAAAATGTTAGTTGTTTTAGACCGGTCGGCTACCGACCAACAAGTTGAGGATATTGTAAGTGCGATTAAGGGCATGGATTTAAAACCCGAAGTTCTCCCGGGAGGACATCGGACTGCGATTGGAATTCTTGGAAATACTGGTTATGTAAGTGGTGATGCCCTTGTTCATTTGCCAGGAGTAAAAGAGCTTATTCATGTTTCGAAACCATATAAATTAGTGAGTCGGGAGTGGAGCCCTGAGGATACGATTGTAGAAGTTGATGGTGTGAAAATTGGCGGAGGTAATTTTGTGATGATGGCTGGTCCTTGTTCCGTGGAATCTGAAGAGCAAATTATGGGTGCGGCGCGAGCCGTGAAAAAGGCCGGAGCTAATATGCTTCGTGGCGGGGCTTTCAAACCACGTACTGGGCCGTATTCTTTTCAAGGTTTAGGTGAAGAAGGACTTAAATTACTGCGCAAAGCTAAGGAGGAAACAGGACTGCCAATTGTGACTGAGCTTTTATATGCGGATCACTTAGATCTGCTGGTGGAGTATGCGGATGTGATTCAGTTGGGTGCTCGAAATATGCAGAATTTTGAGCTGCTTAAATTGGTTGGACGTACTAAAAAACCGATTCTCCTTAAACGTGGACCTTCCGCCATGATGGAAGAATTTTTGTTAGCTGCAGAATATATTTTGAATGAAGGAAATCCAAATGTGATTTTATGTGAGCGTGGGATTCGCACTTTTGAAAAAGCGACGCGAAACACCTTGGATTTGAATATTGTGCCGCTTGTAAAAGAGCTTTCGCACTTACCGATTATTGTGGATCCGAGTCATGGAACAGGTGTGTATTCGCTTGTGAAACCTCTTTCTAAGGCGGCTAAGGCTGTTGGGGCTGATGGTGTGATTGTAGAAGTTCACCCCAATCCAACGGAAGCGCTTTCGGATGGAAAGCAGTCGCTTACACCTGAGGATTTTCAAGAACTCATGACTGAACTTAACCAAATGAAAGTATGAAGTCGCAAAAAGGATATTTTGGCGAGTTTGGGGGGATGTTTATCCCCGAAGTCTTGCATGCTGTGTTCGAAGAGCTAATTGCAGGCTATGAGGCTTTAAATGATGATTTTTGGGAGGAATTTGCGGTTGAACTTAATACTTTTTCGTGTCGGCCAACTCCACTGATGTTTGCCAAGAATTTAACTGAGCATTTTGGTGGGCCTAAGATTTACGTTAAGCGTGAGGATCTTAATCACACTGGAGCCCACAAGTTAAATAATGTAATTGGCCAAGGCTTGCTTGCCAAGCGTCTTGGAAAAACTCGTGTAATTGCGGAAACTGGTGCAGGGCAGCATGGCGTGGCTACGGCCACAATGGCGGCTCGGCTGGGATTAGAATGTGTGATTTATATGGGTGCAACAGATGTAAAACGCCAGAGACCTAATGTTTTCTGGATGGAAAAATTAGGAGCCAAAGTGGTCCCTGTAACTAGCGGAACCGGGATTTTAAAAGATGCAATTAATGAAGCCATGAAAGACTGGGTGACGCATGTTAATGACACGCATTATGTGCTTGGGACAGTCTGTGGACCACATCCTTTCCCAGAAATGGTGGCGCGTTTTCAGCGCATTATTGGTGATGAGGCGCGGGAGCAAATCCTGGCCGCCGAAAACCGTTTGCCGTCTAAAGTCTATGCTTGCGTCGGCGGCGGCTCCAATGCCATTGGAATTTTCCAGGGTTTTATTGATGACGACGTTGAATTAGTTGGAGTAGAAGCTGGTGGCGAAGGAATAGA